>JALFRV010000200.1 GCA_022778905.1 Prevotella sp.
CGACAAGGTTGCTGACCTTCGACTGGCCGTCCAATATGGAATAATGGGTGTGTACGTGGAGGTGTACGAAATCTTCCATCCTGCTAATCCTCGCGTTTGATTTGAGGTGTAAAGTTACGACGAATGGGCGACATAGCCAAAAGAAACGGGTTAAAAATTTGCTGTAATAACAAAAAACACTTACCTTTGCAACAACTTCGAACCATCACGCTACTATGGGTAATAAAATTAAGAAACTGAAGAAAATCCGCATACATCGGGAAGGCACCGACACGCTAATCTACGGCTTGATCCTCGGTGTCGCCACAGCATTGCTGCTCTGGAGACTTGACAACAAAGTCTTTTTCTGGTGTTTCGCGACCATAGCAACGATTCTGTATAGCATCACTGTCAACTTCTACCGATGTCCCATCCGCTACTTCAAGGATGAAGACACGGACAAATTAGTCGTCGCTCCGGCTGACGGAAAGGTCGTTGTGATCGAGGAGGTGGAAGAAAACGAATACTTTCATGAACGCCGGCTGATGATCAGCATATTCATGAGCCTCTGGAATGTGCATGCCAACTGGTTTCCGGTTGATGGAAAAGTGAAGTTCGTCAAGCACTTCGACGGCAACTATCATAAGGCCTGGCTGCCCAAGGCAAGTGAGGAGAACGAGCACGCCGACGTGATGATCACGACGCCGCATGGTGCAGACATCCTCTGCAGACAGATCGCAGGAGCCGTGGCCAGACGCATCGTGACCTATGCGAAGGATGGCGAAGACTGCTTCATTGACGAGCACTTGGGCTTCATCAAGTTAGGTTCGCGCGTGGATGTCTTCCTCCCTGTAGGCAGCGAAGTGTGCGTCAAGATGGGACAGCTCACCACGGGCGATCTCACGGTGATCGCCAAACTGAAATAGAAAAGATACCAAATAACTGTTGATCCGTATGGCCAACCTGATCAAAAGAAATATCCCCAACATGCTGACATGCAGCAACCTCATCTCGGGCTGCATCGGCATGACGTTCGCCATTCATGGTGACGCCCAATGGGCTTTGGTCTGGATGATCATCGGAGCAGTGTTCGATTTCTTCGACGGCATGGTGGCGCGCCTGCTGCATGTCTCCTCGCCCATCGGCAAAGAGCTTGACTCGCTGGCCGACGATGTCACTTTCGGCGTCGTTCCGGCCACGATCATCTTCTCCGAACTGCGTGTCATGGACTATCCCGGGATATTGGAGCCATGGCGGGACCTGCTTCCTTTCGCAGCCTTCCTGATCGCGGCGTTCTCCGCCCTGCGTCTTGCGAAGTTCAATTTGGACAAACGTCAGACGATGGGATTCATCGGATTGCCCACGCCGGCCAATGCGTTGTTCTGGGGATCACTGATGACAGGCGGCTCCGCATGGTTCGATACGGGAGTCTGGTCGTTGCCCGTGCTCCTGCTGATGATCTTCTTCAGCAGCTGGCTATTGATCTCGGAGATCCCGATGTTTGCGCTTAAATTCAAGCATTGGGGATGGTCCGGCAATGAGACCAGATATGTCTTCCTCTGCATCTGCATCCCTCTGTTGGTCTTGTTCCGTCTCAATGCCTTTGCCGTTATCGTGCCGCTCTATGTCGGCATTTCCCTTTTCGCCTATCTTCACCCCCAGAACAGATAGCTCATGATGATCCTCCGCTTTTTGCTGATCAGCTTCCTGCTTGTAGTGGTTGTAGGTGTTTTCTTCCTCTCCTTTGTCGTCAAGCGATTCAAGCAGGTCACCCAACAGTTCCGTCAGACGACAGCCGAGCGTCCCAAAGGTGACCGACAGACCGTGGAGGATCGTCGAACGCCGAACGAAGCCAACAAGAAAATCATTCCCAAAGACGAGGGCGAATACGTCGATTTTGAAGAAGAGGTATAGCCGTTGCAGTTTCCCGATCGGAATGCACGCATCCTGCATTCCGCATCCATTTACGATTAGTATTACGTCCAACGTGGTTTTGATTCGCCCGTGCGCCCCGGATCATTATTCCGATGGGCTGTTTGCGAATGCCCGTGTACCATATATATATTACGCGACCGATTGATTAGGGACGGTCATATGATTGTCCGCAGCCGGGCACAAGTCAGATGCGTTTATCCCGAAGGATCGTTTGCGGACGGGTACAAGGCCAGCCCCTGCAGGGGGATGGAGGGATCATTCAAACATAGAATAACAGGAATGGGGCACAACATAATAGCCATGATACCCTCGCAAGGAAATGCAGGGGCGGGCCTTGTGCCCGTCCGCAATTGCCAAAGCCATCATTCACGATGATCCGCCGAATGTCCTGTTAGGGCTACCCTATACAAAAAGGCAGCTCACAACATTGGTAACGGGCTGCTTGCGGGCGGATACGCAGATCCGTCCCTACGGTTAGGCGTGTTTCGAGTCAATGAGGAGCAATCCTTACCATGCCCGTAGGGACGGATCTGCGTATCCGCCCGCAATGTGTCTAATATTCGTATAAAACTGGCCAAACATCAAAGAACGGACGGCCTCCCGCTCATCCGAAATGCCGGGGAAAGCACCCCCTCGGAAGCATAGTTATCATATGCTCCGCGCAGAGCTATCCTTTGGGCCGCCGAAAGCTATCATATGGAGCGCCGAAAGCTATCATATGGACGGCCCAAAGGATAGCTCCGGCAACACACTGAATATCAAACGGTTACAACGGACAATATCAGTTATGGACCAAAGTGCCTATTGCGGCACCTTCCATCACCTTCTTCAGGTTGCCTACCACATCCATATTGAACACGTAAATGGGCAGATTGTTCTCCTGACACATGCAGATGGCGGTCAGGTCCATCACCTTCAGTCCGCGGGCAAGCACCTCCTTGTAGGTGATATCCTCAAACTTCACGGCAGCCGGATCCTTCTCCGGATCGGCGGTATAGACGCCATCGACGCGCGTACCTTTAAGCATCACGTCGGCTTCGATCTCGATACCACGGAGCGAGGACCCTGTGTCTGTGGTGAAATAGGGGCTTCCGGTGCCTGCCGAAAAGATGCAGACGGCACCCGACTCCATCGCTTCGATGGCCTTCCATTTGCTGTAAAACTCGCCGACAGGTTCCATGCGAATGGCGGTCAGCACTTTATTCCTGACCCCAATCGCACCAAGTGCGGAACTCAGGGCCAATGAGTTGATGACCGTGGCACACATTCCCATCTGGTCTCCTTTGACCCGATCGAAACCTTTCTGGCTCCCGCTCAGTCCGCGGAAGATGTTTCCACCGCCGATGACGATACCAATCTGCACGCCCATGTCGTGTACTTCCTTGATCTGACGGGCATAATCCGTCAGCCGCTCCGGATCGATGCCGTAGCTCTGGTTGCCCATCAGGCTCTCGCCGGAGAGCTTCAATAGGATTCGTTTAAATCTTGACATATGATATGAGTTTATGAGTTTGTGAGTTCTATGAGTTGTTGAGATGATGAGGAGATGGGGGATGAGTTGCCGAGTTTATAAGCACTTCTTTGAGCGCAGGAGTGTGTGTGAAAGTCAGGGGCAGAAAGGCTCTTCTCAAGGCGGAAGGATATATTCGACCTCCTTGAAGGCGTAGCGGCGGAGGGATCCCGGACGGTCGCGCAACACGAGACGACCGTCATCCTCCACCTCGACGATCGCTCCCTCGAAAGCTCCGTCCTGATCCCGATACGGGAAAAAGCCGTGGCGGCGGTAGAGCACCTCGTCATAACGGGCGGCAATGCCGGCATACTGCCCGTCAACCACCATGCCATAGTACTTGCCGAAGGCTTCCATGATCCGCCCGAGCACCTCTTCCGTCGGCACCTGACGGCCGATGATCTGTCGCAGGGAGACCGGATTGGGAGCATCGCTGACAAACTCCGTCTGGTTGACATTGACGCCGCAGCCGAAGATGAAGTCCTGCAGCGAGCCGCCGCAGACGCGTGTCTCGATCAGCGTACCGCTGATCTTGCGGTCCTGCCAGTAGATATCGTTGGGCCATTTGACACGAATGCCGTCGGTATAGCTGTCAAGCGCCTCCTTCAGAGCCAGTGCGCCGGCCTCCGAGAGCAGGAACCGGAGCGCCAGGGGGACCCTTACCGGATGGACCAAGAGCGAGAAGAGCAGGTTGGCGCCGGCCTTGCTCTCCCACCGGTTGCTGCCCTGTCCGCGCCCCGCAGTCTGAAAGCGGGCCGTGACAATGGTCATTTCCTCCCCTGCAGCCGGCGTGTAGTCGTGCAGGAAACGGTTGGTCGAATCGACCTCCTCCAGGTTGACGATCTTCGTATTCATCGCTTGCGTTTCATAAAAGTAAAGGGTTAAAGGCATCCTCAATGTGCTCGATCCGCGCGTTCTCACGGCAGCTTCCGGTCACGGTGACGATGTCAAAACGGACTTCCGTCTCGATATCGAAGAGTCGGACATAATCATTGGCCGCGCAAGCGAGGTTGCGTATCTTCCGCCGGTCAACCGCCTGCTGCGGCTCCAAGGGGCCTTCTCCCCGCCGGGTCTTCACCTCGACGATGACGAGCGTGGTCATATCCGGGGAGAGCACGACCAGATCGAGATCGCGACGGTTGTATTTCCAGTCGCGGTCCTTGACCGTGTAGCCCTTTCGGATCAGATAGTCGGCCGCGACATCCTCACCCCATTTCCCGAGTTCATTATGCTCTGCCATTGTCAGAAGAATCCGTTACCATGCAAAAGTACGACTTTTCCGGCAGACCTCAAATAAAAGATGTGGCTTTTTTAAGACGCAGCCGCCTCCTCCGCCCGGTCATTCATCCCGCGGCATTTCAGGCCCGTGCCCTTTCCGCTCCTTCGCTCCCACCCTTCCGAAGCCGGTCCGCAGGGAGCGGAGTTAACGTTTTTTAAGCATTATTAGTCAAAAAGAGGAACATTTGTTGTCATTTTCTATCCTCTTTTACCCGTATATTTGCCAGAAATATCCGAAGACTGATGCATGGTCTCCAGATGTTGAGGTCTAATAGACATGGAACAAAAGAAGATACTGGAGTCATTGGCTGCAGGCCGGCTTTTTCAAGGATTGAAAGAGGACGAGATTGCGTTGTTGCTGCAAGGCATCAACTACAAGATCATTGAATATAAGAAAAACAATCTCTATACAATCGAAGGAGACAGCTATCTGCATGCTGATCTCATGCTCTCGGGCGTCATCGTCCCCTACATGGTGGGCGAATCGGGGAAGTCGGTACAGATCGGCAAGCTCTCCGCAGGAGACCTGATCGCCCCGGCCTTCATCTTCGCCGACACCCATCGGATGCCGGTCACGGTCAGAGTGGATGCCCCCACGGTCATTATCAGGTTCAAGCCCGACGAACTGATGCAGCTGATCGACACCAATCCCGTCGTGCGCCACAACTTCATTAACATCATCTCCAACATCGTCACCTATCTCACCGGCAAGATACACATGCTGAGCATGTACACCGTCAAGGGCAAGCTCGCACGCTATCTCATCGAAATCTACAAGCAGCAGCAAAGCCCCGTGATCCGCATAGAATGCTCCAGACAGGAACTCGCCGACCTCTTCGGCATCCAGAAGTATTCACTGACAAGGGCTTTCATGCAGTTGGCCGAAACCGGCATCATCAAGAACGACGGACGGACGATCACCATCGTC
>JALFRV010000201.1 GCA_022778905.1 Prevotella sp.
GGGTCAGTGTAGAGCAATCGTTTTACACGTTCAGCGCCGACAATATGCCGGTCGATGATTTCATCCACATCCTCCTCGCGCACTTGTGTATAGAAGGTGTTGTCGGGAATGATCTTCACGATGGGTCCTTTCTCGCAGAACCCGAAGCATCCCGTGCAGACTACATCCACTTGCTCGGTGAGCCCTCGGCTTGCCACCTCTTTGCTGAGTCGCTGGAAGATATAGTCTCCTCCCGACGCCTGGCAGCCGGTGCCACCGCAAGTGAGAATCTGCAGATGCGTGGTGCCTGCATTGAGTCCGCAGCATTCGCCTGTGGTGTTGTCCTGACTCGTTACACGCAGTTCAAGTCGTTTCATTGCTTGCTTGCGCAGTGTCTTCAGGTCTTCTCTTGATTGAATTCTCATAGGTTTGTTCTGGTTGATTTAAGGTTTATAGGCTTATTCAGTACTTGATTCATTCACTTATTGAATGGAATCGGTTAGAACGAATTACTTATTTTCTATGTAGGTCACAACCACACCGTAGTTGGTCATGGGTACTTGCTGTCGTTTTGCCTGCTCTACCCTCGCCATCATCTGCGCGCGGTTGAACATACATGCACCGCAATGAATCACGAGGTCGTAGGGTCGAAGGTCGTCGGGAAAATCGGTGCCTGCCACGATATCTATGTATAGACCTGAGCCCACGCGTTTTCGCAGCAGGTTGGGGATCTTCACCCTACCGATGTCTTCGCCTACCGGAGCATGCGAACAGGCTTCAGCAATGAGCACGCGCGACGACCCGATGAGATTATCGACAGCCTTTGCACTCTCGGTAAAGTAATCGATGTCACCCTTGCGTGCAGCGAAGAGGATGGAGAATGTGGTGAGCTTGCTCTTTGCTGGCACCAATGGCTTCACCTTCCTCAGAGCCTGCGTATCAGTGATGATGAGTTGGGGCTTCACAGAAAGTCGGCTGAACGTTGTCTGCATTTCTTCGGGCTGGCAGGCAACAATGGTGCAATGCTTCTCCAGAAGTTCGCGGATGGTTTGCTGTTGGGGCAGGATGAGCCGCCCTTGCGGAGCTTCACGGTCTTGCGGCATGATGAGCAGTACCAGATCGCCCTCATTTGCCCAGCCTTGCGTAATGGATGGTTCGCCTCTTTTTGGCGAGAGATCAATGAGTATCTGGCGCAACTGTTCGATACCTTCGCCACGCTGTGCACTCGTTACTACGGTGGGCAGGGCTGTTGCTTCGATGATGGCTTTCGCTTCCCGGTCGATATCGAACAGCAGATCGCTCTTGTTGAGCACCACCATCATCTGTTTGCCTTTGAGTCGCTGCTGCCACTCTTTTATAAATAAGGTGTCGGCATGGTCGACCACCATCATCACGAGGTCGGCACGTTGCAGTGCCTGCAGGGTCTTTGCCACGCGCAGCTCGCCTACCAAGCCACTATCGTCGACGCCTGCGGTATCAGTAATGACACAGGGACCCAATCCGTGAATCTCGAAGGTCTTGCCCACGGGATCGGTAGTCGTACCAGGTTCGGAAGAGACAATAGCTGCTTGTTGTCCAACAAGTGCATTAAGCAGCGACGACTTACCGCTGTTACGCTTGCCCACAAGCAGGATGTGGAACCGTGATGCCGATGGAGTTTCGTTGAGGCCCATAGTTTAGAATCTGAAGTCACGTTCGCCGTGCGCGATATCCGCTAAGTGTCGTTCGGTAATTCTCCGGATCTTCGGGTTATCGATCAGGTTGAGTGAATGTTGTATCAGTGCTTCTCCTTTGGCGCGTGTCTCCGGCGAGGCATAGTCTACAAGATATTCCTTGGTGGTCATGATGGCGTTGGGGGTGCAGCAGGCGTGAATCTTGCCCGACTTGCAGAGGCTCATGAAGCGGTCGCCAGTGCGTCCTTCTCGATAGCAGGCAGTGCAGAAGCTTGGGATGTAGCCCATGTCGATGAGCCATGCAATGATCTCATCGAGCGAACGGGTGTCGTTAGTTTCAAACTGGGCAGTATCTTCGCCCCCGTCTTCTTCGCAATAGCCACCCACCGATGTGCGCGATCCGCCGCTTATCTGCGAGATGCCCAAGTGCAATGCCTTGCCTCGGATGTCGGCAGATTCTCGTGTGGAGATAATCATTCCCGTATAAGGCACCGCTAATCGGATGCAGGCAATGATGTGGAGAAAGTCTTCATCGGGCACGGCGTTGGGAAACATATTGGGATCGATATCGTCTGCCGGACGGATGCGCGGCACGCTGATGGTATGAGGCCCCACGCCAAAACGGGCTTCGAGATGCTCGGCATGCATGAGCATTCCCACAAAGTCGTAGGCATAGGGCGACAGCCCGAACAGCACGCCACAGCCTACATCGTCGATGCCGGCTGTCTGCGCGCGGTCCATCGCCTCAGTATGCCAGGCATAGTCGCTCTTCGGACCTGTGGGGTGCAGCCGTTCGTAATTCGCTTTATGGTAGGTTTCCTGAAAGAGGATATAGGTGCCGATGCCAGCATCTTTCAGTTTTTGATAGTTCTCAACGGTAGTTGCAGCGATGTTCACATTCACGCGTCGGATCTCGCCATGCTCATGATGGGTGTTGTAAATGGTATTGATACATTCGAGAATATACTCGATGGGCGTCTCGATGGGATGCTCGCCTGACTCAAGAGCCAGTCGCTTGTGTCCAAGATCCTGTAGGGCGATGACCTCGTGACGCACCTCTTCCTGTGTGAGTTTCTTGCGCGGCAACTGATGGTTCTTTGCATGGTACGGACAATACACACAACCATTTACGCAATAGTTGGAAAGATAGAGCGGTGCGAAGAGCACGATGCGGTTGCCGTAGAAGCGTTTCTTCACATCGCGTGCAAGATCATGTATGCGCGCTCTTATCTTGGCATCATCGCAAAGCAGCAGCACGGCAGCCTCTCGATGCGATAATCCCTTGCAAAGATCAGCTTTTGCGAGCAGCTCGTCAATGAGTTCCAAATTGTTCTTGTTGGCTTCGGCATATTCGAGCGAAGCTTTGATTTCGGCGTCATCAATGAATTCGGTGGCGTGTGACGACTCAATCTTGTACATAGTATATAAGTTTATAGTTAATAGTTGATAATAGAAGTCGAATGTCAGTTAGATGCACTTAATATTTATGTTTTTCAAAAATGAATGATCAATCTGACTGAAACAGCGGGTTATCCCCTCTTCCTATGGCAATCTCGAACCCAGCTTCGCGGAGTGTCTCTTCGAGTTCTTTCCAGTCGTCCTCGCTGTTCATCGCTCCTGCATCTTTATGGTCGTAAAGTGCATAGGCGCTGCGAGCATTGAGTGGCGATACATTTGGCATAAGCACATTGGCTCCCGCCTTGAGTCCCAACAATCTGCCGCCCGGTATCAATGAGCCCAGCGCAGTTGTGGCAGGCAGGAGCACTTCGGGCAATAACAGCCGTACGATAGAGATGAGACGTAATGTCGTTTCGGCACTTCCTGCGGGCTCGTTGGCGAAGGGCGTCGCATGATGCGGCAGAAAAGGTCCCATGCCCACCATGGCAGGGCGCGTGTCGCGTATGTATAGCAGGTCTTCAACGAGATGATCGACCGTCTGTCCCGGGCTGCCCACCATCATGCCACAACCAACTTGAAAGCCTATTTCGCGCAACCATTCTAAACATTGCATACGGTGCTCGTACGACATATCCTTTGGGTGGAGCTTGTCATAATGCGATATGCTGTGCGTTTCGTGCCTCAGGAGATAACGGTCGGCTCCAGCTTCTCTATATTTTCTATAACTCTCTCGACTCTTTTCGCCCAACGAGAGCGTCACTGCGCAATCCGGAAACAGCGATTTTATTCTGCTCACGGTCTCCGTTACCCAATCATCGTTCAGAACCGTATCTTCACCGCCTTGCATGACGAAGGTACGAAATCCCAACCGATAAGCACGCCCGCAACATTCCAAAATGTCGTCTGCAGTAAGCCGATAGCGTTGCAACTCACGGTTGTCGCGACGCAAGCCACAATAATAGCAGTTGTTCTTGCAATGGTTGCTTATTTCAATCAGCCCACGCAGAAAGACCTTCCTACCGAAGACCCTGACTGCAACCTTACGGGCTTCATCGTACAGGTGGCTGATGACGGTCGCATCATCGCACAGCAACAGTTTCTTGAGTCCTTCAGCATCAAGCGTGTGTTGATTGCAGAGCTGTTCTACGAGTCCACCCATATCATTCAAATGGTTGTATCTTTTGGGATTAATACAATTTACTTATCATGGTACGAGGGCAAATTTAATTAATCATGAGGGATTCTCCAAAAAAAATAGAATATTTTTATCATTTATATTAAATGATTTTTTGTAATAGAAGATGATGAGGTATAAGAAATGGCAGAATCATATCACCGTTTCATGGACGAAATGCCCGACTGTCCTGCGATTGGCAAATGGAATATAGCTATGGGCGAACTGAGGCGCTCCATGGTGCTTGATTGGCAATGATATGCGGACGCGCGAATCGCGTGTCCATATAAAACTGCATAAGCCGAGTCTTACTTTCGCCTGATGAATCTTAAAAATTCACCACCATTTATCAAAAGTCTGCCGTTGATTCAAGTATATGGGGGCTCCAATGCGAGGGGTGAGGAGGTGCCACGGTTGACCTTTCGACATACGGCAGATACTGTCGAGCGGTGCCATCCAGACATGATAACCCAAGGCATATTTGGAATTGTGATAGGTCAACACCCGTTGGGCACCGAGGTCGTTGATGGCGACAGGCAGTTCGTGAGGCAGCAGATGGATGTACTTCCAGCCTTCGTCGTACTGCCCGTTCTCCATGATGGCAAGATCGATTCCGGGATACTGCTGTCCGATCTGCCTGAAACGCTCGTCATAACCGCCATCGCCAGAGACATAGATGCGACGCGGGCCATCGATGAGAAACGATGACCATAGCGTCTTGTGTTGTCCCAATCTACCCGAGAAATGGCGCGCAGGTAAGCAGCGAAGGGTAAGACCGGACGTGATCTTGATGCTGTCGTGCCAGTCGACATCGTGTATCTTCTTCGGGTTGTAGCCCCAGTATTCGAAGTGTTCGCCGATGCCTAACGCGCAAACCACCTGACTGACGCGGTCTTTTAACGCCCTGACGGTCTTCCAGTCGAGATGGTCCCAATGATCGTGTGTGATGACGAGATAATCCACTTCGGGAATATCGCCGACCGTGTAGGCATCGGTTCCTTTGAACGGCCGCATGAACCACCACACCGGCAACTTATTGGTGAGCACGGGATCGAAGAGAAAACGCACGCCCCGAGTCTGGATGTAGACCGTGGAATGTCCAAGCCAGATGCACACTTCCTCCTGACGGGGGATGTCTTTGAGCGATGTCTTCACCACCGGAATGGCCTGTTCGGGTCGCAGGTTTGCCTTCTTGGCGAAGAGGAACTTCCACAACTGACCGGCCAATCCCTTATTGCTTGTGAGCATCGGCGTAGGATGTGTGTTCACGAACTCGCCGTCTTTCCATTGCGATGACTGCTTGCAGCGCTCCAGCCTTTCTCCACGCGGTTGACGTCCCAACGCCATCCAGAACGCATGACCTTGCCATACCACCAGCCCTGATAGTACGACGACAAAAGTATAAATCATCTTTCTGATCATTCTTTTCTATAACTGTAAATGCCTGTAGGGCATTTCTCGCCCCTTCGGCATTCATGAATTTGAGTGATCCGCGATATAATGGCAAATAAAATAGCAGGCCTCCGGATCGTCGAATCAGCAAGCAAGCCCAACTGACACGCAGCCCGTCCGCTATACTATAGGCCGGGCACGCAGTTGATGAAACGATTGTTTTCCGTGAGCGGTCCACCTTTCTTCATGCTCACTTGTCCGTCAGGGGTATGGAAGCGGACATTCCTGAAGGTCATGTTGCGCCCATCGAGGATATCTATCTGGCTGCCTCCCGTTGTGGACAAGTCGCAATCCGTAAGGCTCAAGTGGTTCAGATCATGCAGGATCATCAGCTCTTTCGTTTTCGAAGTCACGTTGCTGATGCTGACATTCATTGCGGGCGATTCGGGAATACCGATCACCTTCAGAAACGAGGTAGCTCCTTCAATCACGATATCCCGGATGTCTATATTGCGATAAAGAGGCGTAAACTGATTGAGAGGCATAGGCGTGCGGGCCGACTGGCTACCTACATAAAGTGCCGAACCAAGCATATCAAAACCTATGGCACTGCCTTTGAGATTCTGCATCCTGATCCTTTCATAATAGAGATCTTCTCCGCCGCCGCCTCGTGGGCGCCGTGTCTTGAACCTTATTCCTACGGTTGAACCGTCAAAAACACAGTCGTGGACATACAAGTCGCGTATCATACCGGCCGTCTCACTGCCGCATGTCACACCGCCATGAGCCGTTTTCGTGAGGCAGTAACGGATGACGACATTCTCGGTCGGCCGGTTGACCCGCAGCCCATCAATGCCACGTCCGGCCTTGATGGTGAATCCGTCATCTCCGGTCTCCAACGTACAATATTCGATCAATACATTGCGTGAAGACTCGATATCCATTCCATCCCCGCAGGGAATATGATCCGGCGTCTCCGAATTGACGGTCACGCCCCGGATGATGACACTGTCACAGTAAGTTGGCACCACATTCCAGAACGCCGAACGAACCAATGTGACCCCTTCTATCAGGACATTCCTGCAGTCGACCGGCCCAATGAAAGCCGGAGAAAAGACCCTTGGCTGATGCACCAGATCATAGAAGCGTTCCGTTGCAGGCTTATCATAGGCTACGTGCTGGTCAAAGTCGCCGTAGTTGATGCCTTTCTCCCGCAGTTCCGACTGCATGTTCGGGCCATAGAGGATTCCCTGTCCCGTGACCGCAATGTTCCTCTGTCGGAAGGCGTAAATCATGGCCCCGGTCGACATGCCTTCCACACCGGCACTCCGAGTGAACACGGCCGGCATATAGTCCTCAACCTTATCGCTGAAGCGCAACACAACACCTTTGGGAATATGCAGATTGACATTGCTTTTCAGAATGAGCCTACCGGTATGCCATTCGCCCTCGGGGATCACCACAGAGCCCCCACCCCGCCCGTGCACTTGATCGATCGCACGCTGTATTTGGGCAGTGACCATCCTGTTGCGGTCTCTTTTCCGCAGCCCGACTTTCACTTGCAGGCTCGGGAACTGCGGTCGCTTCAGCTGCGGCATCTCAAAAGGCGCCTTGATGGGTGTGATCTCAGCAGGCAGATTGTCGGCTCCGACCTGATCACGGGTCAGCAGTTCGGAGCGCACCTGAGCCATCCCCAATTGGCAGATACATGCCATGACAAACAGAAAGAAAATAGGTTTACGCATGGTGGGCAGGTTGATTCAAATGACAGGATTCAGCATATTCAAAATATTTATAACCGAGATGGAACTCCCGGTGGCCAAGAACTTCCGACCGACTTGGCCTCCCCTCGCCAAGCGCCATGAGTTTAGCGATAATCTCCTCACTGATCTCAGCTATCGAGGCCCCATCGGAGATGATGCGACCGGCATTGACATCGATATCGTCCGCAAGGTTCTTTGACGTCAGTGGATTGCCGCAGATCTTCAGGACTGGCGCCACTGCCGATCCGGCTACTGATCCGCGTCCGGACGTATAGAGGATTGCCTGACAGCCGCAAGCGATCATCTCGGTGATCTCGGCATTGTCATTCACATTCGGGAAGCCCCACTTGGGCTCTCCGTCAGGCACAACATCCATGAAATAAAGTCCCTTATCGACTGGAATGTCACCAGGATAAAGCAGTCCGCTGACGGGTTTCGAGCCACTCTTGGAATAGGAACCCGACGACTTCTCCTCGATTGTGGTCAGGCCACCGACAGCATTTCCGGCCGAGAAACTGTCATGCCCCATCCGCTTATAATAACGGTCTGCTTTCCGGATGCTGTCAAACAATGCCTGTCCGATGGCGGGATTCGCTCCACGAAGCTTCAACAGGTGTTCGCAACCGATCAGCTCTCCCGGTTCCTCAAATATGCAGCGGGCGCCCCGGTCGATCAGTTTGTCGAAGGCGAGTCCCACTGCGGGATTGGCCGTAAAGCCGCTCGTCGCATCCGATCCGCCACAGACGGTCCCGACCGTGAGATCTGCCAGGGTCATCTCCACTTGGCCTGCGGTACGCATTGCATGCAGCATACGGTCTAAGCACTCTGTTCCCCGACGGATGGAGGCTAGCGTGCCGCCCGACTCCTGAATGATGACAAGCTCCGCCGGACGTCCACTCTGGCGGATGAGGTCGAGCAGCCGGTGCCCGTCCATATTCTCGCAGCCTAACGAAACCAAGATGACACCACCCACATTGGGATGCGTACAGAGACGCCCGAGCATCTTCCCGGCATACGCATTGGGCGCACAGCCGCCGAAACCGATGACATGCACCGCTTCATCCGCATGCGACCGCGCAATCTGCTCGGCCACATGGTGGGCACATTCTACCAAATACGTGACAAGGACAAGATTGCGCAGGCCCTTGCGCCCGTCATTTCGAAGATAACCTTTCATGATCTGAGGATGCTACAAACTGTATCTATAGATAATCTGAATGTGTGTGACGGCGAATCGAGAAAAGGAATCCCTACCGGCCGCCACGTGCCTATGTCTGATAGTCAGACGCCAAGTTGTGCGTATGGACATGGCTTCCCGGTTGGATCTCCCGCGTGGAACTGCCGATCCGGAGACCGTATTTGAACACGCCTTCTCCGGTCTGTATCGCCCGGACAGCTATCTTGTGGCCGAACGGGATGTCATCAGCCAGCACGATCTCCCGGCCATCCACGTCAAGGGCTGTTCCCCGCCGCAGATCCCGCAGGGCAACGACAACATTGTCCCGGGGATCCAATTGTATGTACACTTTCATCACTTTCCTGCTTGG
>JALFRV010000245.1 GCA_022778905.1 Prevotella sp.
CATCTGCATGCTCTGCGTGAATCGGTTCCATATCCACACGGCCTCCTCATCGTCAGGTGCGGCCTGATGATTGGCGTTCAGGCTGGCCTTGTAACTTTTCTCAAACTCCTCGTTGTCCTGCTTGGTCTTCAGCCCGTGGAAGGAGAATACGATGTTGCCCACATATTCCCCGCGGTTGTACATCGTGCGCAAGGTGTTGAATGAACTGTAGGCATCGGTGTTCATCTTGCTCTTGTCGCTTTTGTAGATGCCCACGACGCGGAAGGCGAAGTTATCCACTTTGACATACTTACCGACGAGTGCGGCGATGTTACCGTCCGTCAGTTCTTTCGCCTGGTTCTCACTGATGACGACGGACTTGCGGCTTTCGTCATTGTCCATCTGATTGATGAACCGCCCGTAGCGCATTTCCATCTTGTTGATCTGGGCATGATTGGGATAGACACCATCCAGGTTGCTGCTCACATAGTTGCTTTCGTAACTGATCTGCACACCGCCCTGCGTGATCTCGGCACCCACGTCATTCATCACCGAGGCGTATTTCCGCCGGGTGGTCTCTAAGTCCTGATCCTCCAGTTCGATCATACGGCCTTCCCTCAAGCCCTTGAAAGCCTTGGAGGTCTGTCCTCCGCCGACCATCATCGAGTTGTCCATGAAACGGTTTGAATTGCTTTCCACCGCGTTGATCAGCCCGTTGCCCGATCCCAAGAGGAAGATCAGCATGAAGATTCCCCATGCCACGGCAAAGCCTGTCAGCGCGGTGCGCAGCTTGTTGCGCCTGGCCGTCGACCATATTTCAGAGATAACGTCCTTCATTATTTCATCACTCCGTTCACGCCAAACGGCGAAGCTTTGTGGTCCAAGTTCTCTTCGATCCGTCCGATCATGCCGTCCTTGATGTGGATGATCTTGTTTGTCTCGTTGGCCACACCACTTTCGTGGGTCACGACGACGATCGTCATGTGGTCCTCCGCATTGAGTTGCTTGAGCAGTTCCATCACTTCGACGCTGGTCTTCGAGTCGAGCGCGCCGGTCGGTTCGTCAGCCAAGATGATCCGGGGATGAGAGATCAGTGCCCTGGCGATGGCCACCCGCTGTTTCTGACCGCCGCTCATCTCGTTGGGATAGTGCCCCGACCACTGCGCCAGGCCCAGCCGATCGAGATATTCCATGGCCATCTGGCGGCGCTTACGCCGACTGACGCCCTGATAGAACAACGGCAGTTCGACATTTTCGACGGCCGTCTTGAAGCTGATGAGATTAAAGCTCTGGAAGATGAAACCGATCATCCGGTTGCGGTATTCAGCCGCGCGGCTCTCGCTCAGATCCTTGATCAGCGTGCCGTCGAGCACATACTCGCCACTGTCGTAGTTGTCGAGGATGCCCAATATATTTAATAAGGTGGACTTGCCCGATCCGGATGCGCCCATGATGGAGACAAACTCTCCCTCCGCTATGTCAAGGTTGATGCCTTTGAGCACATGCAGCGGCTGGGCGCCGAAGTAGGTCTTGTTGATGTCTTGTAAGTGTATCATCTTGCTTCTTTGACGTCGAAAGCGAATTAAAAGTTGCGCGCCCGGTTAAAATTTGAAAGATATCGGAAGATGATATTTCACCCTTACCTTCTCCTGTCCCTGCATACCCGGCGTCCATGCCGGCATGATGCTGACGATGCGCATGGCTTCCCGTTCAAACAGTTGCCGGCACTGTGCGGCGATCTTGTCGCGTTCGTCCTTCGTCAGACTGTTGACACGCGGTACGATACTGCCTTTGTCTTCATAGCTGTCTATGTTGACGTCACTGATTGATCCGTCTGTATCAACCGAGAAACCGACCATCACCCGCGCCTGCATACCTGCTTTCTGGCAAGCCCTGGGATACTTCAGGTTTGTCATCAGAAACTTCTGCAGGGCCGGAACGCCTCCTTTGTATTTGGGAACGGTGATCTTATAAGGATCAAAAAGCCCCGATGCCTTCAGCGAGGCGAGCCTTTCGGTCAGCTTGCCGACGCTCACAGTTGCCATGTTGACGGTGCCGTCGGGATTGAGCAGATACATGGTCGGCAGCCAACTGACATGATAGTCCTTGGAGACCTGGCTCTCCTTCCACGGCTTCAGTTCCGACACCTGAATGCCTATGAGCCGATATACGTTGCCGACAGCATGCTTCCACTTGGCCGAATCGGTGTCGAACGAGACGCCCACACACTGCAGCCCGTCAGCCCAATACTGCTCTGAAAGCTTTTGCATGGCAGGCATGTCCTTGCGGCAGTCACCGCACCAGGATGCCCAGAAGTCAATGAGTACGTAGCCTTTATTCAGGATCTTCTGCAGGTCGAACAGTTTTCCGTTGGTGTCCCGTAGTTGAAAATCGGGTGCCTTTTCACCGGGTTTGAGCAGCTGCGTGCCATATTTGGCATCCAAATCTTCGGTCTGCTCTTGTGCCTGCAGACCGGTCATGACTGTCAGAAGCAATGTCATGACCACTGTAAGTCTCATGTGTCTCATATCTTATCTATTTTTAATGTTTGATCGCAATAATCGACCACGGCGGGCCGATGGGTGATGAAGATGACGGTCTTGTCATGTGCGGCCAGCACGTTTTGCAGCAGCTGTCGCTCGGTTTCAGGGTCGAGGGCTGACGTGGCCTCATCAAAGAGCATGATGCTGCGGTCACGCAACAGTGCCCTGGCAATGGCAATGCGCTGGGCCTGGCCTTCACTGAGACCTCCACCCTGCTCACCACAGAGGGTGTCGAGCCCCCCGGGCAGGTCGAAGACGAAGTCGGCGCAGGCCGTGCGGAGTGCTTCCGCCATCTCCTCATCGCTTGCCGTGAGCTTCCCGAGCCGCAGATTGTCCTTGACGGTGCCGCTCATGAGCGTGTTTCCCTGCGGCACATAGACGAAGTTGCACCGCATCAGGGGCGAAAGTTCCTTAGATCCGTGCCGGTCATAGATTTCGACCTGACCCTGCTGCGGACGGATCAAGGCTAAGATGAGACGCACCAAAGTGGTCTTTCCGGCACCGGTCTCGCCTAAGATGGCCGTGCAGGAGCCGGGATAAAAGTCATACGAAAGATGGTCGATGACCTGCCCTTCGCGGTCGTCATAGGCATAGCCGACATCGCGGAGGCGCACACCGCAGGGAGCGGAGAGACAGACCGGATCACCCTGTTGCTCCAAGGGATCCTCCTCCAATTCCATCAAGCGCTCGGCGGCCGTAAACACGCTGACGAACGCAGGCACCAACTTGGTCAGGTCGCGCGCCGGTCCCTGGATGCGGGCCACCAACTGCAGGAAAGCCGTCATGCCGCCGAAGGTGAGCGTGCGTGCAGACATGCGGACGGCGGCCCAGGTGAATGCCACCAGGTAACCTAAAGCGAAGCCGAAGTTAAGGATCAGGTTGGAGAAGACGCTGAAGGCGGTCCGACGCACCACATGATGGCGCAACTCGCTCTGGGTGCTCTCCAATCGGCCGACCATCGTCGAATTGCCTTCGAGCGTCTTGATGAGCATGCGGTGCTGGATGGTCTCCTGCAGCACGCTCTGCACTTTCGAGTCGCTCGTTCGGACATTGCGTGTCAACTGCCGCATCTGTCTTACATAGAGCTTGCTGACGAGGAGGAAGAGCGGGATGATGGCCACCGTGATGAGCGCGAGCACGCGGTCCATGGCAAAGAGATAGAAGAAGGCTCCGAGGAACATGGCCAGCACGCTCAGCGTATTGGGAATGGTCTCTGTCAGGAAACCGACCACATTGGCCACGTCCTGCTCCAGTCTGTTGAGCACATCGCCTGAATGCAGCTTCTCCCTTCCATGCCACTCGGAGCGGAGGATGCGGTCAAGCAGGCGCTGCTGCATCCGGTTCTGCGCCCGGATCCCCAAGATGTTGCGCACCCAGATGGATGCAATGTTGAGGGCAAAGCTGCCGAGGATGAGCAGCCCCATCACCGTCACGGCCCAGTAGATGGATCCGGGGATGGCCCCGGCAGCCACGTCGACGGCCCGCTGCACAGCCCACACCTGACCCAAACTGACAACGACGGACAACAGGCCGATACCCGCATTGAGCAGGGCCTGCAACCTGTTACCACGCCATGCATGCCAAAGCCATCGGAAGATGACCTTGGCAGGATATTGCGAAGGAGCGATCTGAAAAAACTGACGTAGGTTCATAGGCACATGAAATATCGGGGATGGAGCGCATGCACGTCTGCCTCCGAAGCAGCCGACACCGCGTCACTGGCGCTGGTCAGCCCCCCACATGAGTTTCTCACGCAAGGTGGAGAAGTAGCGCTGATGCTGTCGCTTGACGATGTTCACCCGATACGGAGCCTTGCGGACGATGAGGCGGGTGTCCTCCTCGAGCTTTTCGGAGCGGCCGTCAATGGCCACTAAGAAGTTGTGGGAACGGCTCTCGACCGCCAGCTCGATCTCGCAGCTGTCGTTGATGACGATCGGCCGGATGTTCAGACTGTGCGGCGCGACGGGCGTCAGGCAGATGTCTGTGGCCGTGGGCACGATGATCGGACCGCCGTTGGACAGGTTATAGGCTGTCGATCCGGTCGGCGTGGAGATCACGAGGCCGTCAGCCTGATAGGTGACAAGAAACTCGCCGTCAATGCTCGTACGCACACTGATCATCGAAGCATCGTCACGTTTGAGCACCGCAATATCGTTGAGCGCATAGGGGACTCCCTCCATGTGGCCGCCTAAAGCCTCAACCTCGAGCACCGCATGGGCTTCTATCTTGTAATCACCACGGTAGATCTCGTCGAAGGCCGTTTCGATCTCGCCCGGCAAGATGTCGGCCAGAAAGCCTAAACGACCCATGTTGACGCCGATGATGGGCGTACACTTTCTCCCGACATGGCCGGCTGCCTTGAGGAAAGTGCCGTCGCCGCCCATCGAGATGACGAAGTCAGCATCGAAATCCGAATCTTCAAACACCCCCGCAGCGTGCACATCTATATGCTCGCTCTCCGTCAGGAAGTCGTAGTAGGACCGTTCGATGCAGATCTCCGCGTCATGTTCGGACAGATAAGACCATATTTTTTGGAACGAAGCCGACTTTCTGGCCTGGTATTCATTGCCGAAGATGGCAAATCGGAGTGTTTGGTCTGTCATGTGAAAACGTTACGGACTGCAGGATTAGACGTGATGATAGACCTCTTCGAAGGGTACGCGGAAGCGGTCGCCCCACACGCCGTCAGGCAGACGGACACCACAGGTGATGACCATGTTGATGCCACAGCCGCCGGGCAGGTGCAAGGCCCGCTTCACGAGCCGGCTGTCAAAGCCTTCGAGCGGACACGTATCGTAGCCCTTCTCGCTCATGGCGAGCATGAATGTCTGCACGGCCAAGGCGCAACTCTTATGGGCCACCGTGCTCACTTCGCTTTCGCTCACCTGCCGGACGATCGGTCTGAAGAGTCCGATGGCCTGTGCCAACAGCTTGCGGAACAGTCCCGCAAGGCCAAGAAAACGGAAATACTGGAAGGGCATCAGCTTGCCGTAATACAGCTCTCTGCGCTTGATGCGGCTCTCCCACTTCTCCCGCGGGCTGTTGCGCTTGATGTTTTCGCGCTCGAAGACCAAGTTGGCGGCTGCCCGACTGCGGTAAAGGTCGGGGCGAACCACAAAGACCACCATCTGTTGAGCGGTGCGGGCACTCTGCTGATTAAGGCAGGCGTGGGCCAATTGTTTCAATACGGCAGCGTCGGTGACGTGGTAACATTCCCACAGCTGCATGTTTGAACTTGTCGGAGCCAACGTGGATTCCTGAAGACATTGCTTTACCACGTTGCTGTCGAGGGGCTTGTCCGGATCGTAATGACGGATGGCCCTCCTATGATTTAAGATTTCTGATAAAGTCATGATCTTGCTATTTACACGCCAAAGTTAGCTTATTTTTGGGAAACCATCAAATAATCGGCTTACAATTTTGCCCAGCCGGTGCTTCCGCATGAGGCTTCGTCATGAGGCACAAACCCCGAAAGGCCATTTTTCAAGACCAACTTGGAGGTTTCTCACAATTATTTTCTATCTTTGCATAAACATCTTTCAACAATTATCGAGACGATTATGGCAAAAGTATTTGAATTCTTAGCCGAAGGCTTCGAGGAAATCGAGGCTTTGGCGCCTGTAGATATCCTGCGCCGAGGTGGGGTGGATGTCAAGACCGTAAGCATCAGCGGATCGGAGTGGGTGACCTCATCGCACGGCGTGACGGTCAAGGCCGACCTCGTGTTCGGCAGTCCGGCCGACTACGCAGATGCCGACCTGCTGATGCTCCCGGGTGGTCTGCCCGGCTCAACCAACCTGAATGCGCATGACGGCGTGCGACGTGCCTTGCTCGACCAGTATGAGCGCGGACGCCGTGTGGCTGCTATCTGCGCTGCGCCGATGGTGTTAGGGAGCCTCGGAATACTCCGCGGGAAGCGCGCCACATGCTCTCCGGGATTCGAGAAATATCTGGACGGTGCGGAATATACCGCCGAATTGGTCACCGTCGACGGCAACATCATCACCGGCGAAGGCCCCGCAGCCTCGCTCCCCTACGCCTACACGCTGCTCTCTCTCTTCGTCGGCGAAGATCAAGTGCGGCAGCTGCAGGTGGGAATGCAGTATGCCCATCTGATGGGATGGCAATGACGGCGCGCGCGAAGCTGCCTTCCGGAGCCTGAGTAAGGATAACGCCCGAGCGCCCGGAAGAGCGTTTTGGCGCCGCCAAAGAATACATTTGTGACAACCAGCCATGGACTATGTGATCATCGTAGCCGGGGGGAAGGGCCTGCGCATGGGCTCGGAGATCCCGAAACAGTTTATTCCGGTGGGCGGAAAGCCCGTTCTCATGCGCACCATCGAGCGTTTCCACGACTTCAGCAGCGATCTGCAGATCATCCTTGTGCTGCCCCACGAGCAGCAGGCTTACTGGCAGTCGCTCTGCCGGAAGCAGGGATTTGACATCCCGCATCGGGTGGCCGACGGCGGTGCCACGCGCTTTGAGTCGTCACGCAACGGACTGGCGCTCATACACGACGACGCGGAAGGGGTGGTCGGCATACACGACGGCGTCCGCCCCTTCGTATCGATTGACACCATCGCCCGCTGCTATGATGCAGCCAAAGATGAGTATGCGGCCATCCCCGTGATGCCTGTCACGGACACGTTGCGCCATGTCGACGACGAAGGACGCGGACAGAACGTGCTCCGCAGCGAGTTCCGTGCTGTCCAGACACCGCAGACGTTTGACATCCAACTGCTCAAACGCGCATTCGAACAGCCTTACCGGGAGTCATTCACCGACGATGCCTCGGTCGTGGAAGCCCTCGGATGTTCCGTCGCCATGGTGGAGGGCAACCGTGAGAACATCAAGATCACCACGCCGTTTGACCTTATGGTCGCCGAAGCGATCATGCATAAGGCATAAGGCATGAGGCATCATACCATTGGATTTCAGGTGAGGAGAAGGCAAGCAAGCCCCCTCGCGGACGGCCGGAAGACGGTTCGGGCACGAAGACGAACTTGCCCCTGAAAGAGGCAGGAGAGACGGAATGCCGGCCCGAAATGCCGCGCGACACCGGCCACATCGCTTCCGGGCAAGTTCCAAACATGCCCGACGACTGCGCAGAACGCATCAAGGCGCTCCCCGCTGTCGTTCAAACGACCTTTGCATTCCATACCCACAGAAGAATCCGAGGCATCTCCCATCCTCCACAAATACATTTGGAATCATACATCATGAATTAAGCATTATGCATTATGAATAGTCTGCTCGACCAGGACATCATGTACTTGCCGGGCGTAGGGCCCAAACGCAAAGAGACGTTGAACAAGGAACTCAACGTCCGGACATGGCGTGACCTGCTCGAATACTATCCCTATAAATATGTCGACCGCAGCAGGGTCTACACTGCGGACGAACTCTCGGCCGACATGCCATTCGTGCAGATGGCAGGGCGGATCCTCAGCTTCGAGGAGTATGCCATGGGCCTCCGGAAGAAACGGATCGTGGCCCACTTCACCGACGGGCACGGCATCGTCGACCTCGTATGGTTCAGCGGCGGACAGTATATCTATAAGAATTACAAGGTTGGGGCCGACTACATCGTCTTCGGAAAGCCCACGGTCTACGGCGGGCGCTATCAGATCGCCCACCCGGACATCGACGAAGCCTCCTCGCTGCAGCTCTCGGGGATGGGCCTGCAGCCCTATTACATCACCACGGAGAAGATGAAAAGGCTCGGCATACAGTCGCGCGCGCTCGAGAAAATCGTCAAGACGCTGCTCGAGAAGATTCCCGCGCCGATGGAAGAGACCCTGCCCCCGTTCATCACCGGCCCACTCCATCTCGTCAGCAGGGACGAGGCGCTGCGCCATATCCACTACCCGGCCAACGCCGACGAACTGCAGCGCGCCCGCTACCGGCTCAAGTTCGAAGAGCTGTTCTATGTCCAACTCAACATCCTGCGCTACGCCAACGACCACCGCCGCAAGTATCGGGGCTACATATTCCAGCGTGTCGGCGACCAGTTCAACGAATTCTACCACAACCACCTGCCGTTTCCGCTCACCGGGGCGCAGAAGCGCGTGATGCACGAAATACGCGCCGACATGGCCGACGGACGGCAAATGAACCGGCTGCTGCAGGGGGATGTCGGCTCCGGAAAGACGCTCGTCGCCCTCATGACGATGCTGATCGCCATCGACAACGGTTTCCAGGCCTGCCTGATGGCACCCACCGAGATCCTTGCCGAGCAGCACATGGCCACGCTGAAGGCATTCTTAGGCGAGATGAACGTACGCATCGAACTGCTCACGGGCGTCGTCAAGGGCAAGAAGCGGCAGGCTGTGCTCAACGGACTCCTCGACGGATCGGTCGACATCCTTGTCGGCACGCATGCCGTGATCGAGAATCCGGTGCGCTTTGCGAAGCTCGGAGTGGCCGTTGTAGACGAACAACACCGCTTCGGCGTGGCGCAGCGCGCCAAGCTCTGGAACAAAAGCGAGAACCCGCCCCATATCCTCGTCATGACCGCAACACCCATCCCGCGCACCTTGGCCATGACGATCTACGGCGATCTGGATGTAAGCGTGATCGACGAACTGCCGCCCGGACGCAAGCCGATACAGACAATCCACAAGTTTGACAATCAGATGACAAGCCTCTATGAGGGCATCCGCAAGCAGATCCGGCAGGGAAGGCAGGTCTATATCGTGTTCCCGCTCATCAAGGAGAGCGAGAAGAGCGATCTCAAAAACATAGAGGAAGGATTCGAGGCACTGAAAGAGGTTTTCTCGGAATTCCGCCTCAGCAAGGTACATGGACAGATGAAGCCGAAAGACAAGGAAGCCGAGATGCAGCGGTTTGTCAGCGGCGAGACGCAGATCCTCGTGGCCACGACCGTCATCGAGGTCGGGGTGAACGTGCCGAATGCCTCGGTCATGGTGATCTTGGACGCACAGCGCTTCGGCCTCTCACAGCTCCACCAGCTCCGGGGGCGCGTAGGGCGCGGAGCCGAACAGAGCTTCTGCATCCTCGTCACCACCTATAAGCTGTCGGAAGAAACACGCAAGCGCATCGACATCATGTGTGACACCAACGACGGCTTCCAGATTGCGGAAGCCGATCTGAAGCTCCGCGGGCCGGGCGATCTGGAAGGGACGCAGCAGAGCGGCATTGCCTTTGACCTCAAGATCGCCGACATCGCCCGCGACGGACAGATCGTCCAGTTGGCGCGCGATCAGGCACAGCGGATCGTGGACGATGATCCCGCCTGCGAGAAAGACACCTACCGCCTGCTCTGGAACAGGCTCAAAGCGTTAAGGAAGACCAATATCAACTGGGCCGCGATCAGCTGACGACGAGGGCAAAAGACACGGAATGAACAGATTTCAATTGTGTTAAACTGGCCCTAAAAACTGTTAAGAACTTAACAGAATCGTAATTTTTTTGTTATCTTTGGAACGTCTTTTGATGAATTGCTGGGTTTTTGTATCATTCAGCAATGATTTTTGATCCGGAAATAAATCATTTTCCGGATGACTTTAAACCTGAAAACAAAGGAATATGAATTACGAAAGAACGTTAAGAACTTTTAGTATCATTGCTCTATTTACTGTCTCATCCCTCACCGCAGCCGCACAGGACCTGCTCGCCAGACAAGCTCCGGTAGACCGGAAAATGAAAGCTGTAGACACCTTAGCGCTTCAGAGTCTTATCGACAGGGAGAACAGCCTGTCACCTGCAGCATCATTATATGAAGAATGGGACAACAAGACCGTTCACCAAATCACGTCTGTGCCGGATTCATTCCGCATCAACCTGCGCCACTTCTGCATGCCTACGCCGAGCCGCGTCATCACTTCCAACTTCGGAGCCAGATGGGGACGGCAGCATAAAGGATTGGACATCAAGGTCTATATCGGTGACACCAT
>JALFRV010000257.1 GCA_022778905.1 Prevotella sp.
GTTGACGAAGACACTATAGGCACTGACCATTTCGGCAACAGATACTTCACATGGACCAAGGCTCAGGGACATTGAGGGGTGAATGGCCGGATTGTTGATGCCGAACTCATGAAGGAGCATCACAAACTGCTGGGGATTGAGCTTGCTCATGAGATAGGCCGAAATCCAGTTGTTTGACTGAGCTAATCCCCATTTGAGCGTGACCATCTGGCCGTATCGACGACGGTTGGCATTGCGTGGTGTCCACGGCCTACCGGCCACCATATAGGTCCGTTGCACGTTGGGAGCTTTGTCGCAGGGTGAGAATCCGTTCTCCATAGCCAGCGAATAGAGGAACGGCTTGATGGTCGATCCAACCTGACGGCGCCCTTCCGTAACCATGTCATACTGGAAATGAGAGAAGTTCAGACCGCCAACGTAGGCCTTGACAAACCCTGTATGCGGATCCATACTCATCATGCCGGATCGAAGGAAGGACTTATAATATCTGATAGAGTCAAGCGGAGTCATCGTCGTGTCGAGATCTCCGTGATAGGTAAACACGGTCATGTCGACCGGCGTGCGGAACGACCGGCGGATCTCCTCATCCGACGCGCCGCTCGCTTTCAGCGCACGATAGCGATCGCTCTGCCGCATGGCCTTGTTCATGATCGACTGTACCTGTGCCTTTGTCAGATCTTCCGTGAAAGGTGCATTGGGCTTCTTGCGATTTTCCCTGAAGAATTCAGGCTGCAGATATTTGGCCACATGCGCATACACAGCTTCTTCCGCATACTGCTGCATGCGCGAGTCAATCGTTGTAAAGATCTTCAGTCCGTCCGTATAGACATTGTAGGGACGCCCGTTTTTCTTGTAATTCTTGTTGCACCATCCATACAACGGATCGCTGACCCAGGCAATGGAGTCGAAGACAAACTGGTCTCTGTTCCAGGCAGGATAGTCGTCCCGGGAGGGGCGTTGGGCCATCATGTACTGGCGGAGGAACTCCCTGAAGTAGACGGCCATTCCGTCTTTATGGTCTGTACGGTGGAAATTGAGCACCAAGGGCTCGCTGCTGTAAGCCTTATAGGCGTCTTCCGAAAGGTATCCGGCTTTGACCATCTGTGACAAGACAACGTTTCTGCGGTCACGGCATCGGTCCGGATAACGGACAGGATTAAACAGCGAAGGGTTCTTGCACAGACCAATCAGCGTGGTGGATTCGGTGACAGTCAAGTTTTCAGGCTCCTTATCAAAATAGGTGTTGGCGGCGGTCTTGATGCCGACGGCACTATGCAGGAAATCAAAATAGTTCAGATAGAGTGCAACGATCTCCTCTTTCGTGTAATTGCGTTCCAACTTTATGGCAATCACCCATTCGATCGGCTTCTGCAACAGGCGCTCTACAGTGGAATGAGCAGTCTCTGAGTAAAGCTGCTTGGAGAGCTGCTGCGTGATCGTGCTGCCGCCTCCGGCACTCTCCTGCCCTAACAGTCCGCGCTTGATAATGGCACGGCCGAGCGCGATGAAATCAATTCCGGAATGGTCATAAAAGCGCACATCCTCTGTCGCAACCAACGCCTTCACCAAGTGGGGGGATAGCTTGGAATATGGAACCGGTATACGATTCTCTCGGTTAAGGTTCCAGGTTCCCATCAACTTGCCGTCAGCCGAATAGACCTGAGAGGCAAACCGATTGATGGGATTCTGCAGATCTTCCACCGGTGGCATGTAGCCAATCCATCCAAACCAAATGGCAAAAAAGGCCGCCGTGGCCAAAAGGACGATCGAGAGCAATGCTCCCCAGAGGAAGTGTATAAAAGCTTTTCTCATTCCTGCACACAAATATTTAACTGCAAAAATACAAAAATAATCACGATAACTATACTCAAATTAAAAATTATATGTAACTTAGCACTCGAATTCCAAATATTCAATGCTTATTATCAATGGATAAACATCATTTTGTAACCATTGCAGACCTGGACAGAGATCGTCTCATGTATCTCATCCACATGGCTCAAGAGTTTGAGAATCATCCGAATAGAGAGATTCTAAAGGGCAAAGTCATCGCCACCTTGTTCTTTGAGCCGTCTACCAGAACACGACTTAGTTTTGAAACTGCTGCCCATCGGTTAGGGGCGAGCGTGATCGGATTCTCCGACGCAAAAGCCTCCAGCGTCAGCAAGGGGGAAACGTTGAAGGACACAATCCTGATGGTTTCCAATTACGCAGATGTGATCGCCATGCGCCACTACATCGAAGGAGCTGCACAATATGCCTCGGAAATTGCACCCGTACCCATCGTCAATGCAGGTGACGGAGCACATATGCACCCGTCTCAGTGCCTGCTCGACCTTTATTCGATCTACAAGACGCAAGGCACGCTTGATAATCTGAACATCAATCTGGTAGGCGATCTGAAGTACGGACGGACCGTTCATTCGCTCATCATGGCAATGCGGCATTTCAATCCGACATTCCATTTCGTCGCTCCCAAAGAACTCTCGATGCCCGAGGAATATAAGATCTATTGCCGGGATCACAACATCAAGTTTCAGGAACACACCGCTTTCAATGACCGGGTGATTGCAGACGCCGACATACTCTATATGACCAGAGTGCAGAAAGAACGTTTCTCGGATCTGATGGAATATGAGCGCGTGAAGAATATCTATATACTCAAGAACGACATGCTGCATCATGTCAAGGAGAATATGCGGATTCTGCATCCGCTGCCACGCGTGAATGAAATAGCCTATGATGTCGACGCCAATCCCCACGCCTATTATATACAACAGGCAAAGAACGGCCTTTATGCACGGCAAGCCATTTTCAGCTATTGCCTCGGGCTCACTTTGGAAGATATAAAAAACGATCAAACTATCATTGAATGATATGGATAAGAAGGAAAGACTTGTAGCAGCCATCGAAAATGGGACCGTTATCGACCATATTCCGGCAGAGAAAACCTATCAGGTTGTCAATCTTTTAGGATTGCAGAATCTGAACACTCCAGTTACGATCGGTAACAACTTCGCTTCCAAGATCATTGGCAAGAAAGGAATCATCAAGGTCTCTGACAAGTTCTTCACAAAGGAAGAGATCTCGAGATTGTCCGTTGTGGCACCCAAGGTGGTGCTCAATATCATACGCAACTATGATGTCATCGAGAAACAAACGGTTGAAACGCCCGATGAACTTCAGGGAATCGTCAAATGCAATAATCCGGTCTGTATCACCAACAACGAACCTATGGCCACGATATTCAATGTGGTCAACAAGGAAAAAGGGATACTGAAATGCCATTATTGCGGCAAAGAACAGCATATAGACCAAGTTACCTTAGTTTAAACAACAAAGTTTTCACAACATCTAAATTTTATTAAACACTATGAGAAGAGATCAAGAGATTTTTGACCTGATCGAACGAGAGCACCAGAGACAGTTGAAAGGAATGGAGCTGATTGCTTCTGAGAATTTCGTGAGTGACGAGGTGATGAACGCTATGGGTTCTTACCTTACTAACAAGTATGCAGAAGGTCTGCCAGGAAAGCGCTACTACGGTGGCTGCCAAGTGGTGGATATTGTTGAGAAC
>JALFRV010000077.1 GCA_022778905.1 Prevotella sp.
AGCTATGCTCCGGGCCGCCCGGAGCATAGCTTTGGACGGCCCATATGTATCCTCCGCGTGACGCGTTTGTAACATATTGGTAAACAATGTGTTATGTTTCTAAGTTTTTGAGTCGTTGAGTTGCTTTAGAATTCGGTGTACTTGAAATTGCGGAACACGGCATAGCCGTCGCCGATACAGAAGATGCCGGGCAGGATGCTTTGGAAATCATAGAGCGCGTTGTGATTGTATCCGCTGATCTCCTGTCCCCACTGCTCGGGGCGCCACTGTTTTCCGTCGGTGCTGTACCATGCGGTCACGACCTGGTCGGTGTTGACCAGTCGCAGCCAGAGACGCTCTCCGCCTGACGGTCCGCGGCGCGATGCGGCGTCACGGCGATAGCGATAGCGCTGCCGGCGGTCGAATCCGGTGCCGGCATTGAATCCTGCCTTATAGTGAAAGACTAATCCCGCCTGCACGTCACCATGTATTTCGATCTCGGCCTCGATCTGGTAGCGGTGTGCGCCCGATACGAACATGAGCGGCGAAGACTCGCTGATCGTCTTGCCCTTGCCCTGCAAGGTGAGGCTGCCGTTGTCTGCCGTGGCCCGTGCAGGATCAAAGGCCATGTAGTATTTCCAGTCTAATCCGATGCGGAACTCACTGAGATGGGCGTGCCGGTCGACCTTTGTCTGACGGACGAAGGGGGCGGGCAGGGGTTGCGAAGCGTCGCCGCCGTCGCCCTTGATCCATTGGTCGGCGGTGAAATGGACGGGATCCATGAGGGTCTGTCGGCCGATGGAGGTGAACGAGTTCTCGTATGCGTGGTAGATGCAGTACCATTTGCCGTCGGGAGTGTCAATGAGTGAGCCGTGCCCGCGTGACCACCAGCGGTCGCTGTTGTGGTAAGTGTGGATCAGAGGGTTGGTGGGCATGTTCTCCCAAGGGCCGTTGATCGACTTCGACCGTGCCACTGTGACCATGTGACTTGTGGGCGGTCCGGCCGTCCCACCTTGTGCGCTGAGGTAGTAGAAGTAGTTGCCGATGCGGTAAACCTTAGGCCCTTCGAGCGAGAAACCTTCGGTGACCCACTCCTCGGGATAGGGCCAGCCGTCATAAAAGTGGATACGCGAGCCTTGGACTACAGACAGTCCGTCGTCGCTCAGCGTCCATCTGTTGCCGCCGCTCATGACGAGATAGCGCTTCCCATCTTCGCCCACGACATGGCAGGGGTCAATGTCACCGATCTTTAAGTCTGTCGGATCGCTCCACGGACCGTAGGGGCTGTCGGCCCAGACGACGCAGTTGGTGGTCGGTTTGCCATGAACGGTGAAGTAGATGTAATATTTCCCTTTATACTTCTTGATGTCCGGCGCCCAGATAGAACCGAGATACGTCTTGAGTGCATAGCTGATGGGCTCCCAGTTGACAAGGTCTTTGGAATGGAAAACGACAAGCCCCGGCAGGTAGTCGAACGCCGAGTGGGTCATGTAGTAGTCGTTGCCCTCGCGCATGACCGTAGGGTCCGGATAGTCGCCACCAAGTATGGGGTTGAGGTAAGTGGACTGTGCGCTCCCCGCACGTGCCATGCACAGCATGAGCAGAAGGGTTAGAAGATGTCTTGTTTTCATGAGTTCGATCGTTTGTTTTAATAGTAGTTGTGGTCTTACAAAGGTAAAGAATTGCCCCCAAATATGGTTGCATTTTATGGAATTTAACTAAAATAGGTGAATTAATTTTGAGGTTTTCATGTTTTATCTTACATTTGTGGGGTATTTATCAATAGCAACAGTCATGAAAAAATTGATTCTATCCATGATGCTCGTCTGTGCTTTCGGTGCGCCGGGAGCCATGGCCCAGAGCAAGACAGAGACCCAGGAGCCCTTGGTGACGAAGGCTTCGAAATTCTGGAAGAAGACCAAGAAGAATATCAAACACGCCGGTCAGGAGGTCAAGGATGCCATTGGCATAGGTGGCGGAAGCAGTAATGCGGACGGCGCGGATGACCATGTCACCATCGATGATGTCAGCTATATGCCGCTCTATCTCGTGAATCTCTATACCGGTCAGGACGCTCCGGTCTACGGAGACACGTGCCGGAATATGTTCAGACGCAAATACCCGAACGCCCAGATCCAGTCGGTGGTGCTGCCGCAGAAGAAATGGCTGAGTACTACCGTCAAGGAAAAGGATCAGGTCAAAGGCTATCTGCAGACGATGTACTGCTATGTCGTGGCCAAGGATGGTACCGAGGGCTACATCAATGCCAAGTTTATGTTCCAGCGATATCGTGAGGTCGGCAACGAGTTTGGACACGTTGTCGGCGTCTGGCCGAAGTGGGTGAGGACCGATGTGATCACGAATGACATTTACGAACGATTGAAAAACAAATAGCAGACCATTACCTTATGAATTTTTTGAAAGCACTTTTCGGCGGTAAGGAGAAAGATACCGAGGAGGAAAAGAAACAGGAACAAGAGAAAGATTTTGATGTCTTGAAGTTTGACGGCGTGCGTGCCCTGCGCAGTGGAGAGGTGGCTTATGCGGTCAGATGCTTCACCCATGCGCTCGACATCAAGGATGATTTGGAGACGCGAGACTACTTATCGCAGGCTTATATACGCAATGACGAACTGCTCCCGGCCTATGAACAGCTCCAGAAGCTGGCAGAAGCACAGCCCGAAAACGAGGAGATCTTTCTCCGGATGGCCCAGGTGGCCTACATGATGGAAGACTATGGCGCCCTGACAGATGCCTGCGAGCATGCGCTGCTCATCAATAAGGATGATCCGAAAGCCCTGCTGCTTTATGCCCGGGGATGTATCGGACAGGGCGATGAGGCCAATGCCATAGCCATGCTTACCAAGTGTATCTCGCTCACAGATGCTGTTTCGTCCGACGATAGTGAGGCTCAGTCGTTCGTAGACGAAGCCCGTCTGCTCCGCGGACAGACCCTCCTTAAGATGGAGAACCTGCAGGAGGCTGCAGAAGATGCCGGCCTTTTGCTGCAGCGGAAGCCTGCTGTGGAGGATGTGTTGCTGCTCGAAGCGCGCATCGCAACAGCGCAGGAAGACCGGGAGAAAGCGCTTATATATTATAATAAGGTAGTGGAAGCGAATCCCTTCTGTGTCGAAGCCTTCCGCGAGCGCAGTGAAGTTCGCCGTTCATTGGGCGATGTTGCCGGAGCCGAAGAGGATCTCCGGGCCGTCTTAGAGCTTGATCCGCATGCGACACAAGATAGCGAAGACGCGGACGGAAACGCTTTGGGGACGGACATCCAGCGTAAAGTGGAGCAGGCATACCGCAACAATAATCCGTTCGGACTGGGGTGATGAGGGGATGATGTGATGCGGATGATGAGAGGATGAGGGCGCCCCGTCATCTCTTCATCCCATCATCCAATCATCAAGATCTTTTTTCATCAATTTTCAGATTATATTGCTATTTTCTGCTAAAATGTTTGGAAGAACCAAATAAAAGTAATAATTTTGCACCGATAAACAGAAAATGTATCTACAATGAATAGCTTATACGCTTCTTTCTATTATTATTTTTACTTTGCAAGAAATTGTAGAGCGGGAAGTTGCGTGTAGATTTCAACTTAAGAGAAAGAATCAATCAATGATGAAATAAACGTAAACGGTCCCGCTCGAAAGAGCAGGACCGTTTTTCGTTGGACAGATATATGAAAAGAGTAGCTATACAAGGGATCGTCGGATCATTCCATGATATCGCGGCACATCAGTACTTTGCCGGGGAGCAAGTGCAGCTCATCTGCTGCAACACGTTCGAGGAGGTCTTCGCAAACATCAAGAAAGATCCCACCGTAATTGGCATGATGGCGATCGAGAATACCATTGCAGGTTCGTTGTTGCATAACTATGACCTGCTCCGGGCATCAGGGACGACAGTCGTCGGCGAACATAAACTCCACATCCAGCATTCGATCTGCTGCCTGCCTGATGATGACTGGACAACGCTCAGGGAAGTTCATTCGCATCCGGTTGCCCTCATGCAATGCCGCGGATTTCTCGCTTCGCATCCCGGAATGAAAGCAGTGGAGGCTGAAGACACTGCCGGCGCCGCCGAGGGGATTGCCAGGAACGGAAGCCATGGATGGGCTGCGATCTGCCATTCTTCGGCTGCTGCACTCTACGGAATGAAGGTCCTCGAAGATCACATCGAAGATAACAAGCACAATTTCACGCGCTTTCTCGTCGTCTGTGATCCGCGCAAGGCCGACTATATGCGTCCTGTCGACCGGTCAGACAAAGCCAGTCTCGTCTTCTCCCTGCCCCACGAGGAAGGCAGTTTGTCCAAAGTGCTGACCATTCTGTCATTCTATGACATCAACTTGACAAAGATCCAGTCGCTCCCCGTCATCGGTCACGAGTGGGAATACCTGTTCTATGTCGATGTCACTTTCACCAATCTGATCCGCTACCGGCAGTCTATCGATGCCATTATGCCATTGACCAAGGAGCTCAAAATCATCGGGGAGTACATCGGAAAGTGATCAGTGAGGAGTTTGGAATGACGGGATGAGGTGGACGAATGATGCCTGTGGGCAGACTGCAGGATCATGATCACTTCACGATCACATAATTGCATTTTACATAAACCGCATATCAGAACATGATACAACCAGCAAACAGAGTGAACGCAATTCAGGAGTATTACTTCAGCCGCAAGCTGAAGGAAGTGGCAAAGATGAACGCTGAGGGACAGCATGTGATCTCCTTGGCCATCGGCTCACCGGATATGCCGCCGTCGCAGCAGACGATCGACAAGCTGTGTGAGGTGGCCCACCGCCCCGATGCGCATGGTTATCAGCCCACGGTCGGCATCCCAGAACTGAGGAAAAGCATGGCCGCGTTCTACCGGAAATGGTATGGCGTCGAATTGGACTGGGCTTCCGGGCTCCAGCCTTTGATCGGATCGAAGGAAGGCATCCTGCATGTCACGCTGGCATTCTGCAATCCCGGCGACGAGGTGTTGATCCCCGATCCCGGCTATCCCACCTATACGGCGCTGAATAAGATATTGGGAACCAAGATCACTTATTATGACTTGAGGGAGGATAACGGGTGGCAGCCCGACTTTGATGCCCTCGAAAGGATGGACTTAAGCCGTGTAAAGCTCATGTGGACCAATTATCCGAACATGCCGACCGGTGGAAATGCGCGTATGGAAACCTACGAACGCCTGGTCGACTTTGCCCGTAGACATGACATTGTGATCGTCAACGACAATCCTTATTCGCTCATCCTCAACGACCATCCGTTGAGTATTCTTCAGGTGGAGGGCGCAAAGGACTGCTGCATAGAGCTCAACTCGATGTCCAAGAGCTTCAACATGCCGGGCTGGCGCGTTGCTATGCTCGCGTCAAATGCACAGTTCGTCAGCTGGATATTGAAGATCAAGAGCAACATCGACAATGGTATGTTCCGCGGAATCCAGCTGGCTGCGGCCGAGGCATTCAACACGAACAGCAGCGATTGGCATCATTTATATAATGTCGAAACATATCTTCGGCGCCGCAAGATCGCCGAAGAGATCATGACAGCCTTGCATTGTTCGTTCGATCCATCACAGGTGGGCATGTTCCTCTGGGGCAAGATACCGGATCAATATGCCAATGTCGAGGAGCTCACGGAGCAGCTCCTGCATGAGGCGAAGGTGTTTGTGACGCCGGGATTCATATTCGGCGAGAACGGCAAACGATACATCCGGATTTCCCTCTGTGCCAAGGACGGGCAGATGAAGGAGGCACTTGAACGCGTAAAAGAAATATTTAAATAAAATCAGAATCCTGGTCTTCCCCCTGAAAAGCCAGGCACTCCCTTCCTCGGAAGGGTCGGGGGACTTGATATGGAATTAGCTTTAGAACCATTGAATTTGATTAGTGATGAACAGAGACCGTTCGTGATCGCCGGTCCCTGCAGTGCGGAGACGGAGGAACAGGTCCTGACTACCGCCCGACAATTGGCCGCCAAGGGATGCCATAATTTCCGTGCCGGAGTGTGGAAACCGCGCACCAAGCCCGGCGGATTTGAAGGCCAGGGCGAGATCGCGTTGCCTTGGGTGCAGGCAGTGAAGCGTGAAACGGGCATGAAAGTAGCCATAGAGGTGGCCAAACCGGAACATGTGGAACTCGCACTCAAATACGATATCGACATCTTATGGATCGGGGCGCGCACGTCCGCCAATCCTTTCGCCATGCAGGATATCGCCGATTCGCTTCAGGGTGTGGACATCCCGGTGTTCGTGAAGAATCCTGTCAACCCTGATCTTGAGCTTTGGATCGGTGCGTTGGAGCGTCTCAACCAGGCCGGTATCAGTCGTCTGGCAGCCATACATCGTGGTTTTTCGAGTGCCGATAAGAAGATTTACCGCAATCTTCCGATGTGGCAAATACCGATCGAACTGCATCGCCGCATCCCCGATTTGCCTATTATCTGCGACCCAAGTCATATCGGCGGACGCCGCGATCTGATCGCTCCGCTCTGTCAGCAGGCCATGGATCTCGGCTTCGACGGACTGATTGTCGAGAGCCACTGCAATCCTGACGCTGCTTGGAGTGATGCCAAACAGCAGGTGACACCTGATATTTTGGACTACATCCTCAGTCTTCTCGTGGTGCGGGACGAGCATTCTTCGACCGAGGGAATACGCCAACTGCGCAATCAAATTGACGATATCGACAACGAAATCATGGATATGCTGGCCAAGCGCATGCGCATTTGCCGTGAGATAGGAACCTACAAGAAAGAGCATAACATGACTGTGCTGCAGCCGTCGCGTTACAATGAGATCCTCGAAAAGCGCGGGGCGCAGGCCAGCCTGTGTGGGATGTCGCCCGAATTTGCGGCCCACGTGTTCGAGTTGATCCACGAGGAGAGCGTCCGCCAGCAGCTTCAGATCGTCAATCAGTAATGGAGTGGGAGGATGAGAGTGATGAAGCGATGAGGGGATGAGGGCGCTGTTCATTCCGTTATCATCCTCTCCGGTGTCTTCATCGGGGGCAAATGATGACCGAATGACAGCACTGTTCATCCTGTCATCATCATCTCATCCGCTTCATCCTCACCTCTCTCCATCATCCAGTCATCATCAAAACAATTACCAATGAGAATCTTAATCATGGGAGCAGGCAAGATGGGCTCCTTCTTCATTGATCTTCTGAGTTTCGAACACGAGGTGGCCGTCTATGAGAAAGACCCCAAACGGCTCCGCTTTACATACAACTGCCAGCGTTTCACAAGTATGGAGGAGATCCGCGACTTCAAGCCTGAGTTGATGATCAATGCCGTCACCGTGAAGTACACCATTGCCGCCTTCAAGGAGGTGTTGCCGTTTCTGCCCGAGGATTGCATCATCTCCGACATCAGCTCTGTGAAGACCAACCTGAAGGATTTCTACGAACAGACCGGTCATCCTTATATCTCCACACACCCGATGTTCGGTCCGACGTTTGCCAATCTGAATCAGCTGAGCGAGGAAAACGCCATCATCATCAGTGAGGGCGACTACATGGGGCGCATCTTCTTCAAGGATCTGTACCAGAAACTTGACCTCAATATCTACGAGTATACATTCGAGGAGCACGACAAGACGGTTGCTTACTCGCTGAGCATACCCTTTGTTTCGACCTTCGTATTTACCGCGGTGATGAAGCACCAGGATGCACCGGGCACGACATTCAAGCGACACATGAAGATCGCAAAGGGCGTGCTGTCCGAAGACGACTATCTGCTGCAGGAGATTCTCTTCAATCCATACACCCACGATCAGGTCTCCCAGATCCGCACGGAACTGAAAGAGCTCCTCGAAATCATCGACAATAAGGACTCCAAAGGCATGAAGGCCTATCTCTCGAAGATCAGAAAGAATATAAATGACTAATCCTTCACATACGATATCGCCGTTTTCCGCGTTAAGATGATAGATCAAAATGCTGA
>JALFRV010000290.1 GCA_022778905.1 Prevotella sp.
TGTCCCTGTTGGCAGAGAAGTTCGCTTTTGCCGATGCCAACCTGCGGAGCGAGACGGTGACCGGTCTGTTGGCCATCATTGCGGCATTGTTGATCCTGCTGTCCGATGACCGTCTGGCTGTTCTCTTCATTTCGCCGATCCTCTTCGGCTTCGGCATAGGAATCATCGGAAGCCGTTTTCTGCTGTTTTTCATCAAGCTGACTACGCATTGTCAGCGCGGAACATCACAGAGCTCGTTCTTCCTCGCATGGGAAACGGGCATTGCCGTAGGTCTCTTTGTCGGATGCGCATTTCTGGTCGGCAAGCCGTCCGTTGCCTTGCTCGGCGGCGTGGCGATAGCCATTGTGGCCCTGATTTTATACAATCTCTTCGTCCACACTTGGTATGTGGACCATAAGAACCGATGATCTGTCCTTGCTGCAGAATGACCGGCAGCGCCTGATAGCATGAATCGCTGCGCATGAACAGGTCAGGATGGGATTAAGACCTCATGCGTACAATAAATCGGCAGCACGTCCGTTATCTCAATGAATGAAGATTAAGTCAGTCATAGCCATCGTTTTCTCGGTTTCCATGATGCTTCTGTCATGTTCCGACAGCGACAGTTTCTCAACGTCGCCAGCGCTCCATCTGACCTTTTCCGAAGACTCCATCAGCTTGGACACCGTATTTTCGACGGTACCAACAGCCACCCGCACTTTCTGGGTCTACAATCATTCGGAAGACGGCATCCGGTGTACGACGGTCAGACTTCAGCGCGGAAACCAGACCGGATTCCGTGTCAACGTCGACGGAACCTATCTTGGACAGAGTGTCGGATACCAGACACAGAACGTGGAAATACGTGCCGGCGACAGCATTCGGGTATTCGTCGAACTGACTTCCCCTAACAACTACGGGCTCACTCCCAAGCTGATCGAAGACAATCTCATATTCTCCTTAGAAAACGGAAATGAGCAGAAGGTGAACCTCAATGCCTATTCGTGGGACGCAACAATACTGAATAACGTGACCATCGATAAGGACTCGACTCTCGAGGAGATACGTCCGATCATCGTATATGGCGGCATTACGGTCGGCGAGAACGCTACGCTGACGATCCCGGAAGGCACGACTATCTACTTCCATCACGACGCGGGCATTGACGTCCACGGCCGTCTGGTCACGCAAGGAATGCCGGAACGAGCGGTCGTCCTGCGTGGAGACCGGATAGACAGGATGTTCGCGGATCTGCCCTATGACAACATTTCAGGTCAATGGAAAGGTATCCGGTTCCACCAGACTTCGTTTGACAATACGATGGCCTATACGGATCTGCACGGTGCAAACGACGGCATCGTCTGCGACTCCTCCGCCACGGACCGGCCTAAACTGACTATGGACGCATGCACGGTCCACAACTGCCAGGGCTATGGCATTGCTGCAAGATACGTGCAGCTGACATTGACCAATTGCCAAATCAGCAACACGCTCAACGACTGCTTGTCGGTCGAGGGTGGAGTTACCCTACTCAACAACTGCACCATCGCGCAGTTCTACCCCTTCAATGGTGTAAGAGGCGCGGCACTCTCCGTCACTGCCGACGCCCTGTTCAAGTCCTTGCAATGCCGGAACACACTCATCACCGGCTATGACGACAACGTTCTCAGGATGGCAGTGACCGACACGGCCGCCCGACATCAGTATCAGTTTGACGATTGCCTGATCCGCACGCCAAAGACAACAACCAAGGACAGCGTCCATTACAATCGGGTGGTCTATGAAGACGTTACCGATACGGTCAGGTACGGCTACAGGCAGTTCGTCAAGGTCGACACCGACAAGCTGAGATATGACTTTCATCTGAAAGACAAAAGTGCAGCCATAGGAAAGGCCAATCCTACAACAGCGATGCCTGCGGATCGCAACGGACTCAAGAGAGATGACCAACCCGATATCGGGGCCTATGAAGCCTTCCGGACAAATTAGCTTCTTAATCGTATGAAAGAGCGAAAAATAGAAATCAACATGCAGTTTGCCCAGCTCCAAGAGTTGAGCAACGAAGATCAGGAACTCATCCAACAGGCCATCCGGGCCACCCGTCACAGCTATGCGAAATACAGCCATTTCCATGTCGGATCAGCTGTACGGCTTGAGAATGGGACCATTGTGATCGGTGCGAACCAGGAGAATGCCGCATTCCCGTCAGGACTTTGTGCCGAGCGGACTGCCATTTTCGCCGCCCAAGCCAACTATCCCGACCAGCCGATCCAAACGCTGGCCATCGCTGCCAGCAACGCCCAGGGTTTCCGTCCTGATCCGATCAGCCCTTGCGGGGCCTGCAGGCAGGTGATCTTAGAAGTTGAAGACCGCTATCAGAAGCCTGTCCGCATCCTGCTCTACGGTACCGACGGCGTCTACGTCATCAACAGTGTGAAGGATCTGTTGCCACTCTGTTTCGTCGATGCGGACATGCGATGACAGCGACTGAAGGATCTTCTGGATCAGCCAAAGACTGCAAATAAGCAAGAGCCGGTTTCCATTCAGCGAAACCGGCTCTTTGTCATCGTATCCCTGCGAGAGGTATATCCTGTCCTATTTGATCAGGTCTATCGAGCGCTGAAGGAAGTCGTTGAGCCCCGCCCCCTTCAACATACCGTTTTGAAGCAAGGCCAGATCAATCAGCTGATGGATGATCTTGTCGCCCTTAGCATAGGCAGCCAGCACTTCTGTCTTCTGTTTTTGCTGCTCCTCAATGGCTTTCTCCGTTGCCTGCACGTCATCCCGCTCTTCCTGAGAGATCTCTTCCGGCTTCTTCTTGGATTGGCTTTGGTTGAGCGCAGCTAACCTTGCCTGCTGTCCCTTCAGTTCACTTTCGATGGGCTTGAGCGATTCTGCGGTTCCGGCATTTGCCTCTTTCAGCACACGTCTGATCAACGCATGGTCACTGTTGAGGACCAAGCTGTAAGAGTCGGGCAGCTGCTGATAGAAGCTCATACCAGCCTGAAAGCGGCTCATCTCCTTCATCCTTCGCATATATTCATTCTGCGTGACGAGCACGGGCTGGCCGTTTTCGCCGAGGGATTGCACCTCAACATTGAATTCCGCCTTGTCGATCTTGGGCATCTGCGAACGGAACACCTGCGACAGATTGTCACGGTCCTGCTCGCTGAGATCAGTCTGATGCTGGTCGTCCTTGACGATCAAGTGATCGATGGTGTCGGAATCCACACGGGTGAAATGGCTCTTCTCCAACTTCGATTCCAACATGGAGATCATCGGAACATCCAAGTCTCCGTCGAAGAGCAACACGCTGTAGCCCTTGTTCTTGGCAGCTTCGACGTAGGAATACTGATCCTCCGTATTGGTTGTATAGAGATAGACGAGCTCTCCGTTCTTGTCTGTCTGCTCGCCTTTGATCAGCTGCTGATACTCTTCATAGGTGAAATATTTGCCGTCAACATCCTTGAAGAGGGCAAAATCCTTTGCCCGATCATAGAACGTTTCAGTCTCAGAGAGCATGCCGTAGTGTATGAAGAGCTTCAGACGATCCCACTTTTCCTCATAGACTTTGCGGTCCTCCTTGAAGATGGACTGCAGTCTGTCGGTCACTTTCTTGGTGATATAGGTCGAGATCTTCTTGACATTGCCGTCACTCTGCAGATAACTGCGGCTGACATTCAATGGGATATCGGGGGAGTCGATGATACCATGGAGCAGCGTGAGGAATTCAGGCACGATCCCTTCCACCTGATCCGTGACAAACACCTGATTGCTATAGAGCTGGATCTTGTTGCGTTGCAGATCTATGTTGTTCTTGATCTGGGGGAAGTAGAGGATGCCGGTGAGATGGAAAGGATAATCCACATTGAGGTGAATCCAGAACAAAGGCTCGTCCTGCATGGGATACAAGGTGCGATAGAAACTCTTGTAATCTTCGTCCTTCAGCGTCGACGGGGCCTTCATCCATAACGGTTCCACATCATTGATGATATGATCCTCGGCAGTTTCCACTTCCTTTCCGTCCTTCCATTCCGTCTTCTTGCCGAAAGCGATGGGCACCGACATGAACTTGCAATACTTGTTGAGCAGCTCCTGTATCTTGTTTTTCTCCAAGAATTCCTTACAGTCATCAGCAATGTGGAGGATGATCTCTGACCCGCGGTCTTCCTTTTCGACGTCATCGATGGTGAATGACGGACTGCCGTCACATGTCCAGTGGACAGCCTGAGCACCCTCTTTATAACTCCGGGTGATGATCTCCACCTTGTCCGAAACCATGAAGCTGGAATAGAAACCGAGTCCGAAATGGCCTATGATCGCCTGCGCGTTCTCCTTGTATTTATCTAAAAAGTCGGTCACTCCTGAGAATGCAATCTGGTTGATATACCGGTCGATCTCCTCAGCCGTCATACCGATGCCCCGGTCACGGATGGTCAGTGTCTTCTGCTCCTTGTCAATGCCGACCTGGACAGTGAGGTCACCGAGCTCGCCTTTGAACTCACCCTGAGCTGTCAGTGTCTTCAATTTCTGGATCGCATCGACTGCATTGGAGATCATTTCACGTAGGAATATCTCATGATCAGAATAGAGAAACTTTTTGATGACGGGGAATATGTTCTCTGTAGTAACCCCGATATTACCTTTCTGCATTGTGATATAACTTTACTTCAATGTTGTTTACCGACTTATTGCAAATACCATGCCAAAGAGCGGAACAGACGTCTGAATCTCACATTGGAGACGACTAAACAGGCCAAACGAGAGACCTGCATGTCACCGATGACACATACCGAAAACACGCATGTATCATCCGCCCGGCGCAGAGCTATCCTCCGGACGGCCCAAAGGATAGCTTTCGAACGCGCCTTTTAACTGTCTGTCCATCAGCAAGTTGTCATTTTCTGTTTCAAGAGGTGGAAGGCGAGCTCTCAAGCGGGCGATAAAAAACAAGGTACAAATCACATTCAGCGATTTGTACCTTATCCTGCAGGCAGCACAGACTGCCATTCGCGCAGACCTCAGCCTACAGTTCCCAACCGATGGCGGAAGCACCTAACACGGCTGCAGACGCTCCGTCCAATCCGCTGATGAGAAATTTGGCCTTCCCCCTGTAGATCTTCAGCACATGCTGTTCATAGCTTCGCTTGATCGGATTCATGATCAAGTCACCCGCTTTAACCAATCCCCCGAAGAAGATAAATGCTTCGGGCGATGAGAAAGCTGCAAAATCGGCGCATGCCTCACCTAATATCTCGCCTGTGAAGTCATAGATGCGCTTAGCCAATTCGTCACCCTTTTCGGCAGCGATCGACACGTCCAAAGAGGTGATTTCTTCAGGCTTCAGATCACGCAGGAGGGATGGCTCACTCGTCTTTGCCAGGAATTCGCGGGCCGTACGGGCCACACCCGTAGCCGAGCAATAGGCTTCCAGACAGCCGTTGCGGCCGCATCCGCAGGCGCGACCGTCCTCGCGGCGCACAACAACGTGCCCTAACTCTCCTGCAAAACCGTCATGCCCATAGACGAGCTGTCCGTTGACGACAATGCCGGAACCCACTCCGGTGCCCAAGGTGATCATGATAAAGTTCTTCATACCGCGTGCCACGCCGTAGATCATCTCTCCGATGGCAGCAGCATTCGCATCATTGGTCAGTCCGACAGGGATGCCGCCGAGTTTCTCGGAGAACATCCTGGCCAACGGAACCGACTCATTATGAGCCCACTTCACATTCGGGGCAAACTCGATCGTGCCATTGTAGTAGTTGCCATTGGGTGCGCCGATACCCATCGACTTGATCTTTCCGATGCCGCCCACCTGATCGATAACGATCTTCAACGCATCGACCGCAGCCGTTACATACTCATCGGCGTTATTGAATCCTTGTGTTTTGATCGCCGTTGTAGCCTTGATTTCGCCGCGGCTGTCAACGATTCCAAAAACAGAGTTTGTACCTCCCAAGTCCAAGCCGATCACATACGGCTTCATTTCATTCTGTGTATCCATATTATAACAATAAAAATTAGACATTCTGTTCATGATATTTCTGACAAAGTTATCAAAAATACGCCATCGCGCAAAGTTTTAAATGGAAAATTTGCTCATATCGTATTATTTTTGCAATTTTGCACTCAATATGCCACTTCCATTTCAAATAGATATACTGAGTTTGATCTTCAAAGGGATCTTGATTGGCATTATCGCATCGGCTCCGATGGGTCCAGTAGGCATTCTCTGCATCCAACGGACATTGAACAAGGGACGATGGTATGGCTTTGTGACGGGCATCGGGGCGGCTTCCAGCGATCTGATCTATGCGCTCATCACCGGTTTGGGAATGAGTTTCGTCATGCGTCTGATCTCCGATCCATCCAACAAGTTCTGGCTCCAGATTGTCGGCAGTTTTGTGTTGCTGCTCTTTGGCGTCTACAGTTTCCGCAACAACCCTACGCGCAACATGCACGTCAGCGGCAGCAAGAAAGGCTCTTTATGGCACAATGGACTGACGGCCTTCCTCGTCACATTCTCCAACCCACTCATTATCTTCCTCTTCATGGCTTCCTTTGCCCAGCTGGCTTTCGTCATTCCCAACCATCCGGTCGAGATGGCGTTAGGCTATTCCAGTATCATAGGAGGAGCCTTGCTGTGGTGGTTTGGACTGACGTGGCTCATAGACAAGATAAGAGGGAAATTCGATACGAACGGTATCATCATCATCAACAAGGTTATAGGAAGTCTGGTGATTCTCTTTTCGATGATCATGCTGTTCGGCACCGTCTTTAATCTCTATACGATCCAATATTGACAGTATGTACATAGCACAGGAATTAAGAAAGAAGAGCATCGCCGAATACCTTCTCTATATGTGGCAGATGGAAGATATGATCCGTGCAATGGGCTGCTCCCTGCCGCTCATCCGCAAAGCCTACATCTCCCAGTTTGTCGATTACACCGAGGAACAGAAAGACAACGAGATCGACTGGTTCGGCAACCTGATCCGGATGATGAACGAGGAGGGATGCCGGGAATACGGACATCTGAAGATCAACCAGATCATCATGAAGGATCTGGTCGATCTGCACAACCGCCTGTTGCAGTCGGCCAAGTTCCCCTATTACAATGCGGCCTACTACAAGGTTCTGCCTTTCATCGTCGAACTCCGCAACAAGGGTGACAAGGAAGTCAACGAAATTGAAAACTGCTTCGATGCACTTTATGGCGTGATGATGCTTCGTATACAGAAGAAAACCATCACGCCCGAAACAGAGCATGCCATCAAGGAACTCACATCCTTCGTCGGCATGCTCTCCGACTATTACATCAAGGACCGCGACGAGGGATTGGAGTTTGAATGACTCCCCCACTCTCTTGCACCGACAAGCCTCTCTAACGCTGGCCAAAGGCATCCCACATCATACATAAAGACCGCTTGCCGGCGATCCGGATATAGTTTCATCAAAGAAAATTGATCATCTGAACAACATGAACATATTAGTTACAGGCGCCAATGGGCAGCTCGGACACAAGATTCAGGAGATCTCCCGCAAGAGCGGGGATCACTATA
>JALFRV010000302.1 GCA_022778905.1 Prevotella sp.
GAAAATATTTGCAGGACCCGAATATTTCCATTACCTTTGCATTCGCTTATATGAGTAGGCACGGTGCCTTGTCCGAACGGTTAGGTAACGGTCTGCAAAACCGTTCAAAGCGGTTCGACTCCGCTAGGCACCTCCCAAGCATCCGCAGCTGACAGATCACCTGTCAGCTGCATTCATTTTAGGGAGGTCTGAATTTGAAAATGACCGAAACGCTTCCACAAGCCTGCAAGGCACCCGTCCGACATCGGCTCCCCTCCTTCCCGAGGAGTTCCGGAAAGCCTTTCCAAAGGCAACATAGTGATTTGCCAAAGGCAGTGCATTTATTTGCCAAAGGCAATACATTAATGTGCCAATAACAGTGCATCTACTGGATAAACGCAGTTATCGACCACGAGAAACGCGATGGATTGAAGTGCCAAAAACAGTGCACTTGCGAGGTGAACGCAGTACATTTATGAGCTAAATGCGATGCATTGGGGTTTTCAAGGCATCATATGAGGTTTATAAATCCTACATATATAATAAGGTGAAAGCGCTGATACCCTTTCATCCGCGGCCACATGGCGACCTTAAGGCGATCGAACGAAGCTTCCCTGTACGACATGCACTTCCCGTTGATTGCCAAGATCGTTTTCCAACCGACCCCATAAAACAATTCGACAGCATACGACTACCGCATACTGTCCATTCCAAAAATAAACAAAAAGGGATCTTCCTTTCCTTGTGACTCCGGCGGGATTCAAACCCACAACCTTCTGATCCGTAGTCAGATGCTCTATTCAGTTGAGCTACGGAGCCAAACCATTAAATGCCTGCCTCAAGGAGTGACTCCGGCGGGATTCAAACCCACAACCTTCTGATCCGTAGTCAGATGCTCTATTCAGTTGAGCTACGGAGCCCTATTTCCTTTTTGCGGTTGCAAAGGTAATACAATTTGTTCAGAAAACAACCAGTCTACGTGACATTTTTCGCAGATTAACATTCATTAAACGTTACACATTCCTTTCTTCCGAAGAATGGCTCCGTCCTTGCAAAAGCATTCCTTCGGATTAGCCGGAAGAGCACGCTTCGCCGGTCGGAAGTATGCTCCGGACACTCAAAAAAGACAAAAAGGATCGGCCAGTCTCAGTTTTTTTATATATCTTTGTAGCCGTATCACCCATTTATGTGGCAATGAAGAAACTACTACTATTCCTTCTCCTCGCTTTCTGCACAGCCTTTTCGAAAGCCGAGGGGAGGCATTATACGGTCGTTGTCTCTGCTGACGGCTTTCGCTGGGACTATCCGCAGTGGTACGACACACCCTTTATAGACTTCATGGGACGTGAGGGAGTCTCCTCAGGCCTGATACCTTCCTTCCCTTCCAAGACATTCCCCAATCACTATACTTTAGCCACCGGGCTTTACCCGGACCATCATGGGATCGTGGCAAATGATTTCTACGATTCGGCCAAAGACGAAGCCTTCTCGCTGAGCGCTGCCAATCAGAAGATGAATCCGCGCTTCTACGGCGGTGAGCCGATATGGGTCACGGCCCGGCGTCAGGGCCTTCACACGGCCGTATTCTACTGGCCTGGATCGGACGTCAAGATCAAGGGGTGTCGTCCCGATCTGTTCCACTACTACGATAAGCAGCCTCGTCTCACCTTCGCCCAGCGTATCGCCGGCATCGTGGAGCAGCTGAAGAAACCCGAAAACGAGCGTCCCGACCTGATCATGGCCTACTTGGAGGAGCCCGATGCAAGCGGTCATCACACCGGTCCTCAAAGCCGTCGCACACGCCAGGCCGTCATGCAGGTCGACTCGCTGATCGGTCAGCTTTATACAGAAATCCAATCCTTGCCCGTGGCCGACCGCGTCAACCTCATTCTCCTGTCCGATCACGGCATGACATGGGTCACCAAGGAACACGCCGTCAACCTCTACCAGTATCTCAATCCAAGATGGATCAAACGGGCGGAAGGAACCGTGCCCACCAACATCTACGCTCACACAGGATGCACGGACTCCATCCTCACCGCCCTCAAGCGCGTGGACCACATCAAGGTCTGGAAAAAAGAGGATCTGCCGGTTTACCTTCATTACGGGAGGAGCTCACGTGTGGGAGACGTTGTTGCGATGCCCGATTTGGGATATGTCATCAACAGCGAACTCAACGGGGGCAACCATGGCTACGATCCTACGATGCAGGACATGCACGCTCTCTTCAGGGCCATCGGTCCCGATTTCAAGCAGCACTGCACCGTGCCGCATTTTGAAAATGTCAATGTCTACACCCTGCTCTGCCATCTGCTGCGTATCACGCCTGCAGAGAATGACGGCAACGAAGAATTGATCAAACAATTTACTAAATAAAAACTACATGGAAAGAACATGGAGATGGTTTGGCAAGAAAGACAAGATCACCCTTGCCATGCTCAAACAAATCGGTATCGAAGGCATCGTGACAGCCTTGCACGACGTGCCGCTCGGACAAGTATGGGCGCGGGAAGCCATACATGATCTAAAGGTTATGATCGAATCCTACGGCATGAGATGGTCGGTCGTGGAATCACTTCCCGTGACTGAGACCATCAAATACGGCGGTCCCGACCGCGACAGTCAGATTGAAATTTACAAGCAAAGCCTCCGCAACTTGGCCGCGGAAGGCATCCACACGGTGTGCTACAACTTCATGCCCGTGCTCGACTGGGCAAGAACCGACCTTCTGCATGCCAATCCCAACGGCTCCTCGAATCTTTACTTCAGCATCCCCGAGTTCGCTTACTTTGACATCTATCTGCTCAAGCGGGAAGGAGCGCGCGAAAGCTGGGAGTCGTTCGTCGTGCTCGGCCCGGATGGAAAGCCCAACGGCCGCGACATACTCAAAGAAGTGGAGGAACTGAAGGAAAAGATGACCCCGGAGAAAGACCATCAGCTCGTCGAGAACATCATTATCAAGACACAAGGATTCGTATCGGGCAATTTTAAGGAAGGTGACGAACATCCCATCGAACTCTTCCGGGAGCTCTTAGCCAAATATGCAGGCATAGACCGGAAACAGCTCCGGGCCAACATGCAATATTTCCTCGAAGCCATCATGCCCGTCTGCGAAGAATGTGACATGTATATGTGCGTCCATCCCGACGATCCTCCATTCCAAGTGTTGGGACTGCCCCGTATCGTCACCTGTGACGAGGATATCAACTGGCTGCTCAATGCCGTTCCCGACAAGCACAATGGCCTCACATTCTGTGCAGGCTCGCTCTCGGCCGGCGCCCAGAACAATCTCACCGACATGGCTCGCAGCTACGCCGACCGCACATGGTTCGTCCACCTGCGCTCCTGCCACATTTTCCCTAATGGTGACTTTACCGAAGCCAGCCACCTCGGCGGACGTGCGGACATCATCGAACTGGCCCGCATCTTCGAGAAAGCGAACCCCAACCTCCCCATGCGCGTCGATCACGGCATGACCATGCTCGACGATGAGAGCCGCGGTTACAACGCAGGCTACAGCTTCCTTGGCCGTATGTTTGCCATGGGACAGGTCCAGGGCATTCTGGCCACCGTGGACCGCGAATTGGGGATCGAATACAAACAACCCGGATTTTATGACTGAAAAGCGATATGAAAAACCTATTTGACATTCAGGACTACGTTGTAGTCATCACCGGCGGCACCGGCGTACTGGGCCGGAGCATCGCCAAGTATCTCGCAGAACAGGGCGCCAAGGTCTGCATCCTCGGCCGCAAGGAGGACGTGGGGCAAGCCATCGCCGACGAAATCGTCAACGGCGGACACGTCGCCAAGTTCTATAAGACCGACGTGCTCGACCAGCAGGCCGTCGAGCAGAACTGCAAGGACATCCTCTCCGACTTCGGACGCGTAGACACCCTGCTCAATGCGGCCGGCGGCAACATGCCCGGCGCGACGATCGGACCGTCACAGACCTTCTTTGACCTCGACCCAAACCAGTTCCAGACCGTCCTGAACCTGAACCTCACAGGTACCGTGATCCCGACGCGCACATTCCTCCGACCGATGGTCGATCAGGGCAAAGGCTCGATCATCAACTTCTCGAGCATGGCCGCTTTCCGTCCCATGACCCGCGTATGTGGCTACGCCGCCGCCAAGGCAGGTATCAGCAACTTCACGGCTTACATGGCCCATGAGACGGCCAAGAAGTTCGGCGAGGGCATCCGCGTCAACGCGATCGCTCCCGGATTCTTCATCACTGAGCAGAACCGTGCACTGCTGACCAATCCCGACGGCACCTACACCGAGCGCGGACAAGACGTCATCCGCCAGACCCCATTTGGCCGTATGGGCCAGCCTGAAGAGCTCTGCGGCACCATCCACTATCTGATGAGCGACGCCTCCAAGTTCGTCACGGGCACCGTGGCAGTCGTCGACGGCGGCTTCAACATCTTCGCCATGTAATCCTTCCGGTCACTGCCAGTCCACGTATGCGGAGCAGAATGATCATCCGCACGCCGTGAGCCCTGAAAGCAAAAACGGCGCTTTCGGGGTTCACCTCCCGTCCAGCCCGCCGACTAAGGGCGAAGCCGCAGACTTGAAAAGGTTTACGTGAATTAAACGGTACATTTAGGAAAACCTATTGAATAAATGATTACCTTTGCATAGCAATTGAAAACGAATTATTTATTAAACAAATCATGAAACAACTAAAAGCATTAAACAAACGGACTGCGCCAAAGAGCGTCATGCCCGAAAGAATCATTCAGTTTGGAGAAGGAAACTTCCTTCGCGCCTTTGTCGACTGGATCATCTGGAACATGAACCAGAAGACCGACTTCAATGCGTCTGTTGTCGTCGTTCAGCCGATCGAAAGAGGAATGGCCGATTGGCTCAACGGACAGGACTGCCTCTATCATGTCAACCTGCAGGGACGTGAAAACGGGCAACCCGTCAACACGCTATCCCGCATCGATGTGATCAGCCGTGCCCTGAACCCTTACACGCAAAATCAGGCCTTCATGGCTTTGGCAGAGCAGCCGGAGATGCGCTTCGTCATCTCGAACACGACAGAAGCCGGCATCGCTTTCGACCCGGCCTGCAAGTTCACGGATGCCCCTGCCGCCTCCTATCCCGGCAAGCTCGTCCAGCTGTTGTTCCATCGTTACCGCTTCTTCAACGGCGACCCGGAGAAGGGAATGATCCTGATGCCCTGCGAACTGATCTTCCTCAACGGTCACCATCTGAAGGAATGCATCTATCAGTATATTGAACTGTGGAAGGAAGACATGGGCGCCGACTACGAAGGATTCAAAGCCTGGTTCACCGACCACTGCTTCGTCTGTGCCACGCTCGTGGACCGCATCGTGCCCGGATTCCCGCGCAACACGATCAAGGAGATCCAGGAGACGATCTCCTACAAGGACAATCTTGTCGTCCAGGCAGAGAACTTCCACCTCTGGGTGATCGAGAAAGCAGAGAACATGACCGTCGATCAGATGAAGGAAGAGTTCCCGGCAGAGAAGGCCGGACTGCATGTCCTCATCACGGACAACGAGAAGCCCTACCATGCCCGCAAGGTCACGCTGCTCAACGGCCCCCACACCGTCCTTTCTCCTGTCACCTTCCTCAGCGGTGTCAACATCGTCAGGGACGCCTGCCAGCATCCGGTGCTGAGCAAGTATATCCACAAGGTGCAGTTTGATGAGCTCATGCAGACGCTCGACCTGCCGATGGAAGAACTTGAGAAGTTTGCCGCCGACGTGCTCGAACGCTTCGACAATCCCTACGTAGACCATCAGGTGACCTCGATCATGCTCAACTCGTTCCCGAAAT
>JALFRV010000318.1 GCA_022778905.1 Prevotella sp.
AAGAGTTCCGTGAGCTGATCGAAGCCGAACTGTCGTGCGCCTTTCAGGAGGATCACTTCGTCGCGCAGGGACTTGAATACCTCGCTGCGGACAAACGCATCCACGGTGGCAAAAAAATACTTCTCGGCTATCCGGATCTCATCGGCGTGGGCGCAAAGCACGGGGCCTATACCGACAAACTTGACCACGCCGCGCTCCCGCGAGAGGTTGGAGACTTCGCGGCAGAGCGTTTCCGGCCGCTCCCCACTCTGGAAGATATCGCTCAGGATGAGCGTTCTGCGCCGCCCGTGATGGTCCGGACGGCGGTTCATGAAGTCGAGTGCGATGTCCAAGGAATTGATATCCGAGTTGTAGCTGTCATTGATCAGCGTGCACCCGTGCCTTCCTTCCTTCACCTCAAGCCGCATGGCGACAGGCTCAAGCTGCTGCATGCGCTCGTCGAGCACCTCCGGCGTGACCCCGAGAGCCAAGGCGACAATCGCGCAGCTGATCGAGTTGGTGACCGAAGCATCATCGATGAACGGGATCGAATACCAGTTCTCCGCCCCACCCTTATATATATAGGTGACCGTGGTGGCCATGTCCTTTTTCTCGACCGACTTGACGAACATCGGCGCCTGCCGGTCTTTCATGCTCCAGGAGAGCCGCTCTCCCTTGTAGTCCTCATCGCCGACCACCTTGCTGACGGTCTCGTCATCGGCCTGATAGACGATCTTTTCGGCATCGTGGAAGAGCATCAGCTTCTCCCGCGCCTTTGCTTCCATCGTCTCAAAGTTCTCCTGATGAGCCGCCCCGAGATTGGTCAGCACCGCGATGGTGGGCTGTATGATGTCCCGTAAGGCCAGCATCTCGCCCGGCTGACTGATTCCTGCCTCAAAGACACCGACCTCCGTCTGCTCGTTCATGAGCCATACGGACAGCGGAACGCCGATCTGCGAATTGTAGCTGCGGGGCGAACGGGTGACGAAGAACTGTGGTGAGAGCAGCTGATAGAGCCACTCTTTGACCATCGTCTTGCCGTTACTGCCCGTGATGCCGACGATGGGGATGCTGAACTCGTCACGATGGCGCTCAGCCAACCGCTGCAGCGCCTCAAGCGTATTGACCACGCGGAGGAAGTTGGCCTCCGGATAGTCGGATGCAAAGCCTTTGGGAACGTCAGCCACAACAAAGTTGCGGACGCCGCGTCTGTAGAGTTCGGGGATATAATTGTGCCCGTCATTGCGTCCTGAACGCAGTGCAAAGAAGAGCGTTTCTTCGGGGAAGCAGAGTGACCTGCTGTCAGTGAGGATAAAGGCGATCATGGATTCCCTGTCTCCATAGCGTCGCGCACCGATCAGGGTCGTAACTTTTTCAATCGTATAAGCCATATTCCGATCATTTTCAAATTCACTGCAAAGTTAACGATTTTATCGTTCGGCGCATGCAGAAAGCTGCTTTTTCTTGAAAAAAAGCGATGCGCCGTCCTCCCACACGGCCGGAATGACGGGGCAGAGGCAATGGTGCGAAAAGGCCGCAGCACTGAAATCGCCGTGGCCGCCGAAGCCGTTCGCGCCCGCAGCGGGAAGGGGATCACGACCGTGGGCGGAACTGCATCACGTTGGCGGGTGGTCGCTGCGCCTCCAATTCGGCTTTCATGAAATCCATATAGGGGGCCACATGACTGAAGAAACGGCGATAGCCCTCGCAGAGATAGTTGAGTCCGGGCTCGCCATAGCGGTCATGCGTGAACCGGTTTTTCGGACATTCGCCGTGGCAGGCAAACCGGAACGGGCACTCCCTGCACTGGCGGGGGAGCAGCTGGCGCTTCATTTTGGCAAACGCGCGCTGCCTGTCCGAGTACATCATCTCGATGATGGTGCGGTCGTGGAGATTGCCCAGCCGATGCTCGGGATAGACGAAATGGTCGCACGAATAGACGTCGCCGTTGAACTCCATCACGCCTGCGTGTCCGCATTCTTCGGCCAGCGTGCAGACGCCGGGGGCCGCTCCGACCCAGTTGGCGAGCGTCGCGTCGAAGAGCTGGATGAAATATCGGCCGACATCCTGCTTCACCCACTCGTCGAAGATCGTGCAGATGAAGTTGCCCCACTGCCCGGGCGTCACCGAGAAGCCGGTCACCTCGCCGCCCTCCTGCATGCCCGGGGCGAGCGTGAGCCCGTCGTCCCGGCGCACGATACGCTCCACGATGGGCGTGAACTGGATGTAGCGGCAGTGGATATCCTTGAAGAAACGGTAGAACTCGAGCGGATAGTCGGCATTGAAGTCGTTGACAACGGCGAGCGCATTCCATTCCACGCCATGCCTGTTGAGCAGGTTGATGCCCTGCATGACCTTGTGGAAGGTAGGCCGTCCGGTGGCTGTCCGCCGGTACTCGTCATGAAACTCCCGGGGGCCGTCGATGGATACGCCGACGAGGAAATCATTTTCCCGGAAGAATTCACACCACTCATCGTTGAGCAGCGTGGCGTTGGTCTGGATGCTGTTGCTGATCCGCCGGCCCTGCGCGTATTTCCTCTCGAGCTCGAGGGCACGCCGGTAGAAGGAGACGGGACGCATGAGCGTCTCGCCTCCATGCCATGTGAAGAGCACATCGGGCATGGTCTGTGCCTCGATGTACTCTTTGATGAACTTCTCCAAGAGGGCGTCGCTGATGATGTGACCGGCACCGTGGCCGTAGAGGTTGGCCTTCTCCAAGTAGTAGCAGTAGTGGCACCTGAGGTTGCAAAGCGAGCCTGCAGGTTTCAGCATCATGTACAAGGGCCGGCCGAAGGGATTGATGGTGGCCATGGCTGATCACCCTTCCACGCCGAAGCGATAGATCGTCTTCTGCTTGTAGGTCTCACCCGGACTGAGCGTGGTGGAGGCGAGATAAGGCAGGTTAGGCGTGTTGGGGAAATGCTGGCACTCAAAGCAGATGGCGCTGCGGCGCGGGAATGTGGCTCCGTTCTGTCCCGTGTAGCCGGTCGCCCAGTTGTCGGAGTAGAACTGCATGCCGGGCTCCGTGGTCAGCACCTCCATGGTGCGTCCGCTTCCCGGCTCCGTGATGCGGGCTGCGAAGGTCAGTTCGCCGGCCTCCCGCTTGTTGAGCACGTAGCAGTGGTCATAGCCCTTGCCGATGATGAGCTGCTCGTGTCCCGACCCGATGTCGCGCCCGATGGTCTTCGGCTTGCGGAAGTCGAAGGGTGTGTCGGCGACGAGCCGGATCTCTCCGGTGGGCAGACAGGTCTCGTCCATGGGCATGTAGTAGTCGGCATTGATCTCGCACAGGAGGTCGTCAATGGCCGGCGTGGGGTTGGAGATGCCTGTCAGGGAGAAGTAACCATGGCTTGTCAGGTTGACCACCGTGCGCTTGTTGGTGGTGGCCATGTAGTCGATGACGAGTTCGTTGTCATCATTGAAGGTATAGACCACGGTCACCTTGAGTTCGCCCGAATAGCCTTCCTCGCCGTAGGGGCTGGTATATTTGAGCACCAAGGTCTGGTCATTCATCTGCATGGCCTGCCACACCCGGGCATTGAAACCTTTCTTCCCGCCGTGCAGGGAGTCCGTTCCGCGGTTGGCAAAGAGATGATACTCCTTGCCGTCGAGCTGGAAGCGCGAGTTGCGGATGCGGTTTCCGCAACGGCCGATGAGTGTCGACAGATAAGGCTCCGGGGCGTTCAGATAGGCCTGGATGCTGTCATATCCCTGAATGACGTTGGCCCGGATGCCGTTCCGGTCGGGCACCATGATGGCCGCGATGGCCCCGCCATAGTTGGTCACAGCGACCTCATTGCCCTGGCTGTTGTGCAGGAAGTAAAGGTTGGTGTCGCGTCCGTCGACGACCGAAACGAAGTTCTCGCGTTTCAATCCACTGATGGTGGAATAGTCAGAAATGTTTGTCATCATATTGTCAGATATTTTAGTAAGACCCAAAGTGGCCGGGGCTGCGTTCCGCGAACTGTCTTCCGGGAACCGGCAAGGCCTGATCGGGGGCGAGCCGGTAGGACGAAAAGCGAAACGGGAGCCGCACCACGCTGGCTTTAGGTTCGTCGTTTATTGGTTCCGGATTCAAAGATAAGAAAAAAGAAACGGATCCCGTGCAAGTCGCGGCGCAAATCTTTGCACTTTGTACGCCAAATGAGTCAAAACGGACGATTTTGCACTTGCCGGTGGCACCGCCGTTGTCTCCCGGGCGGAGACGATGTGGCAGAGCGGCCTGCAGCCGCGCCATCGGATCGTCAAGAAAGCGGAGTGCTTCCGGGGCTCATAACTTCCGCATTTTCCATCGCAGCCCTTCCCGACTTGAAAATCAAAAATTCAACCGTTCGTCCAACTCTCTGTCTGTCAGCGCATTGCGCACTCCG
>JALFRV010000015.1 GCA_022778905.1 Prevotella sp.
CATCTTTAAGCTTATGAAATATGAAGATCTAAGATTCTCCTCGAGGCGCAATTTGCTATCGATGACAATCGGACTGGCAGCCTGCCTTGCCTTCCCACATGCCCTGCAGGCAGACAACAGCATTCAGACGATCCAGCAAAATGGTGTGGTAAGAGGCACCGTAACGGACGTCAACGGCGAACCGGTCATCGGTGCGACCGTCACGCAGAAAGGCACCAATAACCGCGCAGCAACCGACTTGGACGGACGCTTCACCCTCCCGAACGCGGCAGGAAAGACGCTCGTCATCACCTATGTAGGCTATAAGACAGTCGAGGTGACAGCAACAAACGGCATCAAAATCACGCTTCAGGAAGACAATAACGTACTGGAGCAAGTGGTGGTCGTAGGATATGGCACGCAGAAAAAAGCAACCTTGACCGGCGCCGTGAGCATGGTGCAAGGCGATGAGGTGTTGAAAGGGCGCGCAACGAGCAATGTGGGGACAGCCTTGCAGGGGGCTATCCCCGGCATGACCGTCACAAGAGGCAGCAGCAGACCTACGGAAAATCCGAAGATCAGCATTCGCGGAGGCATCTCAACCAATAGCAACGACCCGCTGATATTGATCGATGGCGTCGATGCCTACGCGTGGGAACTGAACGCACTCAATCCCTCTGACATTGAGAGCATCTCCGTCTTGAAGGACGCTGCTGCATCTATCTACGGCGCACGGGCCGCAGGAGGTGTGGTCTTGGTGACCACCAAGCGTGCCAAGGCAGGCCGGGCAACCGTGACCTACAATGGTTCCGCAACCGCCAATTTTGTCGGAAGGAAGTATCCTGCAGCCAGTGGTTCAGAGTGGGCACGCATGATGTTGATGGCCGATCAGAATGATTCAAACCATCCGGCCGGAGCCTCTTCTCTGTGGCCAATCATGGGATTCTCAGCCACCGAATATGAAAGGGTGATGAATAACGAAGCATTCGACTGGACAAATGGTGCCTACAAGTATCGCATCGATCCGCTTAACGCCGATCAAGTGGAGGCCGTCTACGGCACCACGTGGGGCACGAATCACAACATCAGTCTACAGACGGGAAATGAAAACATCAAGAGCATCACCTCCTTAGGATATGCCAGCGACCGGTCTCTGATAACGGAAGTGTTTGACGGACAACGCAAATACAACTTCCGAAACAATACCGACATCCGGTTAGGCAAGTTCGTTACGATAGAGACAGGTGTGAGCTACGAAGCCAAGAAGACCGATGTGCCGACTTATGGTATAGGCTTCGGTTTGCAGGATTTTTACGTCTTCCCATTGAAAACGGCAAGTGGGGAGAAGTATTACGACAACTTCGGAGGTAACAATGTGCTCGCTCACCTCCACGATGGAGGCAAGACTGTCACCCACGATTACATGTTCCGGTTGAGCGGAAAGCTGACGGTTGATCTCAGTTTCATCAATCCAGTATTGAATGGACTGAGCTTCTACACCAAAGGAAGCATCCGTCAGTTCAACAGTAATAAGAAAGCTCAATCCCACGCAATCCAGCTCTACGATTACTATACGGATGAAGTGACGAACAATGCACAGGTCGGTTCACGCTCAAAAATAGAACAATTGACCGAAACTAACACACGTGCGCTCTATCAATTGTATGAGTTCTTCCTGAACTATGACCGCAAATTCGGCGACCATCATGTCAGTGCGATGCTTGGAAATACCAACGAACTGCGTGACAACTACATAACGGAAGCCTATCGCAGCAATGGTAAAAGCTACGTTGGAGATGCCGATCTGAATCTCTATGACACCACCACGGACCGGATCACGAAGAGTGAGGCTTACAAATGGTCATATATCTCAATCATCAGCCGATTGAACTATGACTTCGCCGGCAAATATCTCTTGGAAGGAACATGGCGACATGACGGAAGCTCACGATTGGTGAAGGAAAACCGATGGGATGATTTCTTCAGCGCAAGTGCCGGATGGAGAATCTCCGAAGAAAGCTTTATGAAGGGACTCAACTGGCTCAGCAACCTCAAGCTTCGTGCAAGCTGGGGTCAGTCAGGTAATGTGGCGTCTATCGGCAACTATGAAGCCTATGCCGCTATCGCTACCGGAACAACTGTCTACAACGGCATACTCTACCCCACTTCATGGATCAGCGGCATCACAGATCCTACCCGCAAATGGGAGAGAGTAAACTCTACGAACATCGGTTTTGATTACGGACTGTTCAATAACAGGCTTTATGGAACGTTCGATTACTTCTGGCGCAAGAACAACGGCATGCTGATCAACATCTCATATCCTGACACTTACGGTGGTACTGCGCCTTCGACCAACTCGGGTATTTATAAAACCCACGGCTTCGAGTTCACCATCAACTGGAACGACCGGATCGGATCGGACTTCAACTATCATGCCGGACTCACGCTGTCCAATGCAAAGACAGAGGTGACATCATACGCAGGAAAGACCGCAATCAACTGGGGCGTCAACTCAATCATCGAAGGCAAGCCGCTGAATGCACTCTATGTGTTCAAGTCAGATGGCTTATTCCAAAACCAGACCGAAGTGGACGACTATTATGCAGCGATGAACGGCAACGTTTCAGGATCCCTCCTCGGAGGCGTCAAGAAAGCAACTGCCAACGAACTGACACCAGGTTCCGTGCGGCGCGTCGACCTCAATGGCGACAAGGATATCACGAAAGATGACTTATATTATTACGGTGACACGGATCCGCACTTCAACTTCGGCATCACTTTGGGTGCAGAGTATAAGGGATTCGACTTCTCCGTCTTCTTCCAAGGTGTCGGCCAGCAGTACAATGTGCGCAACGGACAGATGGGATGTGCATTCTGGAGCGGCTGGACAAATACCAATGGCTACTTCATGGATCATACCTGGTACGCCGGTGACAGCAAGGGCTACCATGCCGAAAACACAGGTGCGCTCTTCCCACTCATCTCCCGCAACGGTTCCCGCAACAACTGGAACTACAAAAACTACAATGACATCAATGTGATCAATTCATGGTATGCGCGCTGCAAACAGATGCAGCTCGGCTACACCCTGCCTAAGACACTGCTTCGGGCAACACCATTCCAGAACATCCGGGTATGGATTTCGGGCGAGAACCTCTTCGACATCTCCAATGTGAAAGATGGCTATGATCCCGAGGTACAGGCTTCGATGGGAACGTTCGGCGGCGTTGACGTCTTCGCAAGTTCGGTCTCTTTCGGCTTGGACGTGACTTTCTGACAGGCCGGTCATCATGCAGCATGAACGATAAACGATAAATGTATAAAGCTAAAAAACAGACAATATGAAGAACAGAAAATATATCTTCGCAGCAGCAACGGCCATGATGCTGTCTCTGACAGGCTGCACCGACTGGCTGGAACAGAAGCCGATCTCCAACGTGACGACGGGTTCGTATTTCACGAAAGCAGCGGATTTCGAATCTGCAACCAATCGCTTGTATGACCAGTTATACGGTTTCGCGACGACATTCAGCAGCAACGAGATGTTCGGATTTAATTTCGACATCGGCACAGACCTGAATATCGCCCAGAATGAGGAACTTTCCGGAACGGCAGGTGTAGGAACAGGAGACGTCTACTACACCAAACCCTACCAATGCCTGCGTCATGTCAACAATCTGTTGCAACAGGCAGAGACTTACAAGGGTACAGAGAACATCAACAACTCGGTAGGCACGGCCTACTTTTTCCGTGCCTGGTGGCACTTCTTCCTGCTCAAACGCTTCGGCGGAGTCGCATTGATGACAGCAGTTCCCGACACGAAATCCGACATTGTATGGGGACCGCGCAAGTCACGCTATGAAGTTGCAGCCTCCATACTTGCCGACCTTGACGAGGCCGCAAAGTTAGTCAGCGCCACCAAGAGCTCAACAGGCAACAACGGAAGTCTTACGATTGAAGCCGTCTGCGCATTCAAAGCACGCGTCGCACTCTTCGAAGGCACCTGGGAGAAGTATAACGGGCGCGGTGCGGAAGATACGACCAACGGTGACGGAACAAACAGCGGAGCAGGGACAGCTATGCCCAGCAACTATCCAACGGTGCAGCAATGGCTGCAAATGGCTAAAAGTGAGGCTGCCAAATTTGTCGCCGGAGGCCAGTATGCGAATGAGTTTTCACTCTGGATGGGCGTAGAAGAAAGCAAGATACCTGCCTACCAGCATCAGTCGGCATTCTATCTCTACTGCTTAGAGGGAACGGTTTCCAACCCGAGCGGATTGGACAAGACTTCCAACAATGAAGCGATCTTCCGCAAATGTTATGACTTTTCCCAGAAGAAATATGGCAATATGAACCTCACACACTCGGCTCCTTGCAGCGGCACCCGCAAACTGATGGACATGTTCCTCTGTACAGACGGACTTCCCATCAACATCTCTCCGCTCTTCAAAGGTTACCATGAGTTCGCCTCCGAGTTTGAAAACCGCGATGCGCGCATGACATCCCTGTTCTGCGTCTTGGGCAGACGGTATTGGAGATCGGATCATGAAGGTGGAACGCCGGCCAACTATGCCATTTCGCCAGAAGCAGACAGCCGCAACCCGATCACGATTCCCAATCTCCGCACCTATGGCGCAACAGGCTACGGAGGCCGTAAATATACCGAGGAGGCTGAACGTGCGACCTATCAGGAGAGCGCTGATTACATCCACATCCGGTTGCCGGAGATGCTGCTCACCTATGCTGAAGCAACAATAGAACTTGACGGGACCATCTCTGACAACGACCTGGACAAGACGGTCAATGTGATCCGCACACGTGCCCATATAGCCAACCTGACCAACAAGTTGGTCAACGACAACGGCCTGAACATGAAGGAAGAGATCCGCCGGGAACGTGCGATCGAACTCTTCGGCGAAGGTTTCCGACGCACGGACTTATGCCGCTGGGGCATCGCAGAGAAGGAACTCGCCCGCCCCACCTGCTCTTATTACGTCTCATATGACAACATCCCCACGAAGTTGGCTACAGAGAGCGACCCGAACAACAGCAGTCAGAAGATCTATAACGAGGCTGTCTGGGCCGGCAAAGGATATGTCTCGACGACCGATATGGACCAGTCGACCTACACGGCCGGTATGCCTAAAGTGAAGGCTGGTGCACTGATCACCGAGACGATCAATAACCGCGTCTTCACGAAGAAGAACTACCTGCAGCCGATTCCGACCGGCCAGCTCTCGCTGAACACACAGCTGAAGCAGAATCCGCAATGGTAAGCACAACCGGCTGGCAGCATTGGGAGGCCGGGCGCCGATAAGCTGGCCCCGGCCTTTTCCGTATGCCGTCTGCCCGAACGGATCCCCCGCCGCGCCCATCCCGTCCCTCCCCCGCGCCAATGGCAGGCAGAGGCTGACGGAAAACGGGGAAAGGGCACACGCCATTGCGTACTTTCCAAGGCTGAAACGTATCCATTCATAAAGCAATCAATCCAATCATGATGAAACAAATCTTACTGATGCTCCTCCTATGGGCCGTCTCCACCGGTGCCACAGCGGGCAGCCGGATCCTCACTTATCCGGCTCCGGAGGGAGCGCCACGCAACAACGACTTCAGCATACGCGTCCGCATACCCGGCGGCGAGTGGCAGGAGGTCGACGCATATGCATGGAATGTGGACCGGGTAGCCAACACCCGCCACAACGCCGAGACCAGTTCGGTGGCCTATTTCGACTTTGAGGGCGAAGTGGAAGTGGCCGTCACGAGTGCCAGGGATATCCAGAGCTATCGCATCCGACCGCTTTCGGAAAACATACAGGCGCAACGCGAAGGCAACACACTGCGCTTCCGCCTCAACCGCCCTGCTGATCTGTCGGTCGAAGTCAACGGGGATATCTACCACAACCTGCAGATCTTTGCCAACGCCGCCGACATTCCCGTCTGCCGATCGGCCCGTCAAGTGGCCAAGGCTTACAAGGTGCCGCTGCGCGACGTGATTTATTTCGGGCCGGGACGGCATGTGCCCGCCGACTCCGTGAAGGTCGGTTCGGGCCAGCTCGTCTATCTTGCCGGAGGTGCCTACGTCAAGGGTTACCTCTCCGTGTGGCAGGCCGACGGGGCAAAGGTGATCGGTCACGGCATCGTGAACCCCGAGCGTCAGCAGGCGGGCATCATGATCCGCTACAGCCGCAACATAGAGGTCAACGGTCCCATCACCACCCAGCTGCCCTGCGGAGAGTCGGAACACGTTGCGGTCAGCAATGCGAAGGTCATCAGCTGGTATGGCTGGGGCGACGGCATGAATGTCTTCGCGAGCAACCATGTGCACTATCAGCACGTCTTCTGCCGCACGTCTGACGACTGCTCCACGATCTACTGCACCCGACTCGGCTATCGTGGCGGCTGTCGGGACATCACGATCGACGATGCCGTATACTGGGCCGACGTGGCCCATCCGATCATGATCGGGCTCCATGGCAACATTGAGGCGAACGAAGTGATCGAGAACGTAACCTACAAAGACATAGACATCCTCGAGCAGGCGGAGAATCAGGTCGACTATCAAGGCTGCTTCGGCATCAACAACGGCGACAACATCCTCGTCCGCAACATCCTTTTCAGCGACATACGCATCGAAAATCTGCGCCGGGGAATGCTCTTCAACCTGCGCGTCTGCTTCAACCGGAAGTACTGTCACGCGCCGGGACGGGGCATCGAGGACATCACCTTCCGCAACGTCAGCTACAACGGCGCTGCGCCGAACTTGAGCATCATCACCGGCTACAACGAGCAGCGGCGGGTGAAGAACATACGTTTTGAGAACCTGCGGATCAACGGCGAGCTGATCGCCGATGACATGCCGACCAAGCCCAAATGGTATAAGACGGGCGACATGGCCAACATTTACATCGGCGAGCACACCGAGCAGATCTCGTTCAGCAAGACCGTCACCGCGCAATAGGCCCGACGCCTGCGCCGCAGACTGCCATTCCACAGCAGCAGTCTGCACAGGAAACCAAGATCAGTTATTAGTAAATCTATATTTTTGAACATTCAGTCGGTCCGGCCGGACACCGCGAGGTGGCTGGCCGGACTTTTTCTTTTTCCACGGCATCGACCGTCGATCCCCTCGCCGGCGCTCGCGCGAGCATCCGCCAAACGGACAGCCCGCCCTCTCCATCCGGAAAAGGCGGGCTGTCCGCTACAGGGCCCTGTCAACGCCGGGCCACCGAACACCGGGCTGCTCAGCCCAGCACATCGCGTCCCTCAGACAACCGTTTGAGGCGGATGAGAGCTTCGATGTAATAGTAATCCGCATAGATGATCGGCACGTCAATCTCGCTTCCGGCCGGGAGGTTGCCCACGGAATGAAGCAGGAACGACGCTTTCTGCGGTCCGCCCCGATAGGCCTTGCTGCTCAAGGTCTTCAGCATCTTGACCGCGGCATCGCGATACCGGCGCTGCTGATCACCCTTCACGTAGGTGCTCAACTCCAAGAGCGCCGAGGCCACGATGGCTGCCGAACTGGCATCACGATAAGCCCGAGGGATGTCAGGCGCGCTGAAGTCCCAGTAGGGCACGCCGTCGGCCGGGAGACGCTTCAGGTAGACATCAGCCACTTTCTGCACGAAGTCGAGAAACTTCGGGTCTTTGGTCTCCCGATAGGTCATCGTAAAGCCGTAGACAGCCCACGCCTGGCCGCGCGCCCACATCGAGGAGTCAGCGTAGCCCTGGTGGGTGACACCCCTGAGAAACCGTCCCGAGAGGCTGTCATACACGCAGACGTGGCAGGAGGTGTAGTCCTTGCGGAAGGCATGTTGCATCGTCGTCTCCGCGTGACGCTTCGCGATGTCGTAGAGTCTGCTGTCACCGCCGTTCTTGGAAGCCCAGAAGAGCATCTCGAGATTGATCATATTGTCCATGATCGTGCAGTGTCCGCCGAAGTGGCTGACCTCACGCGGCCATGACAGCAGTGTCCCCACGCGGGGGTTGAAGAGCGTTGCGAGCGTGTCGGCCGTGGCCAGGATGACCTTCCGGTAGGCGTCCCTGTGGGTCAGCCGATAGGCATTGCCGTAGCTCAGAAAGACCAGGAAGCCCAGGTCGTGGTCATAGGCGGGCGTCTCAGAGAGGAACCGCAGCGGCTCCGTGAACCGCGCGGCCGCCTCGAGGAACTGCTCGTTATGGCTGTATTCATAGTCATACCAGAGCACGCCGGGCCAGAAACCCTGGCACCATTCTTCCTTGGTGGTCTTACGGCAATCCCATTCGGCGCGGCCGGCCGGAATGTTGCGCGGCACCAAGGTATAGTCGACGTTGCCGGCGGAGTCCTTCAGCTGGGAGAGCGTGCGTTGACTTTGACTGACGCAATAGTCCAATTCCTTGTCTGCGTCCAGCCCGTCACTGATGCCGGACGAATGACAGCCCGTCATCGTCAGCAGGATGATCCCGAGGGATAGCATATTCTTCTTCATGTTCGGATAAGTTTTTTGTCAGTTTCAGCGTGGCGGTCAAGCCACGGAACGGCCACACTTTGCGCGCGGCGTCTGCCGCTCGGGGCAGTCCGCCTGACGCGGTCCGACCGGACCGTCACCGCGTCCCGTTCCCCCTGCGCGTGAGCGCTTCGAGCCCCGGACCGGATCTCCATGCGTTGCCGTTCAAGAATATTACGTTCGGGAAAGGCTGCTTACTTAATGCACCGGTCATTATTCCCACTTTTCTTTCTGTCGCTGCCGACCATCGTTACCTATGCAGAGCACAGACGGGAAAAGGCCTGCCTGCGGGCATCCCGGCAACTCCCGGATCCCCGCAGACAAGCCTTTCGCAGACCGTTTCGCACAGGCCTCAGACACACATCATAGCTACCCGCAGGCAAGAGCTATGCTCCGGGCGCTCGAAAGCTATGCTCCGGGCGGCCAAGAGCTATGCTTTCGGCCGCCCGGAGCTATCCTCTGCGCGCGGCCCTGAAATCATCCCCCAAAAGCATAGCTATGCAAGCCCCCGCCGACTCATGAAAAGCTTGGCTGTCTCGGGGGCGTGATCACGGGAGAAAGCACTCCGTAAGAGGCTGCCGGAACAGATTCCCGACCGTTCGGGCACCGGAGATACGAGCTGCCTACAGGGGCGTCATCGACGGAAACTCCCATCTTCCGCCCCTCATGACGCCCGTCATCTCGTCCGCTTCCTATTTGTTCAGAAAAGCCTCGTATACATCCAACATGCGTTCGGGTTGCTTCTCTATCTCCTTCTTCATCTGTTTGTTCTTCTTGAAATAATCCTTCATGTAGGCACCAAGTTCCGGGTTTCGCTTCTTCAGATGATGCGTCATCACCGAGATATTGAAGTCACCGTCGCCCGGATAGTAAAACGGATAGGCCGTCGGATTGTCGTGGAACTTGATGCAGAAGACAGTTCCCCGCTCCGCCGAATAGGTCAGCCGTCCCGGAATTCCTGCTGCCCCGCCCCCGTAGGAGGTGTTTTGCACCAAAGCGTTGTACCAGTAGATCTTGGCGTGCGTTGAAGTTTTCACCAAGCCTAAGATCCATGTCAGCACCCGATTGGGATTGGTAACAACCGGTACGGCTACGTCACAGCTCTCGAATGTCCGCTCTCCGCCATCGGCGGGCTCATCCTTCAGCACCACTTTCTCAATATCCTTCGCATTGAACTTCATCGTCTCCCCATCTGTCTTTACGATGGAGAAGTTCTCATTCTGGGCCTTCTTCAGGCTCCCGAACCAATAGCTCTTCATCACTCCGGATACCTTCTGTCCGCCTTTAAGAGTCACCGTGACCTTCGTCACGTCCTTTGCCGAAGTCTGGAGACAGATCAACATTCCGGCAATCAAGGCTACCACAAATCTTGACAATTGTTTTTTCATAAATAAAGAGATCTAAAATTTAACCCCCCAAAGATACGAAAAAAAGCCATTCACCACACCGCACGAACGTTAAATAATTCATCTCGCACCGCCCCTTCGTGACATTCCGCTCCAACCGCTCCCCCTCCCTCATCATCAAAGCGCTCCCCAAGGCCCGGCGGCCGTCACACATGCCGGTCGCCGAGGCGAAGGATTCTCCCTCCCCATCCCGCTTCAACCGCTACGACCCGCACTGTCCCGGCCACCCGCCCCGCAGCTTGCGCCGCATCCTGCAGCACGGATAGTCAAGGGGGACCATGCCCGCGCCATCGGCATACAACGACAAAAGGCGCGAGTCCGAAGAACCCGCGCCAGTCATCCATACATATCCTATCGGCTCTTGTTTATCTGATCGTCACCGCAAACCGCGTCAGATCCTGGTCCCTGCTGGAATTGCCGACCATGAGCGTATAGGCTCCGGGCACGACGCGCATCATGTTCGTCCCGGCATCCCAGGTCTCGAACCGGCTGCGCGGAAAGTCCACGGTGACCGTTTTGGTCTCCCCAGCCTTGACCGCGACACGCTTGAAGCCGCGCAAGGTCTTGATCGGACCTGCTGTGTCTGCATTCCGCCTGAGATAGATCTGTACGACCTCCTCCCCGTCCACCGCACCGGTGTTCTTCACGGAGACCGTCACCTTACCGTTCCGGTAACGGGGCTTGCCAAACCGGAACGTGGTATAGCTCAGTCCGTAACCGAAGGGAAACAGTGCCTGACCCTTGAAATAGCGGTAGGTCCTGTTGTGCATGGTGTAGTCAAGGAAGTCAGGAAGGTCCGCATCATTGGCATAGAACGTCAGCGGGAGCTTGCCCGAAGGATTGTGACGGCCGAAGAGCACGTCGGCCACTGCCTTGCCGCCCGCCTCGCCAGGATACCATATCTGGACGATGGCATCTGCATTTCGGGTTTCAGGAGCCAAGGCCACGGCTCCGCCCGAGGCGTTGAGCAGCACCACTTTCTTGCCAGCCTGATGCAGCGCAGCAATCAGTTCGCGCTGCACTTGCGGCATCTCGATCGACGTGCGGTCACCTCCCTTGAATCCAGGTTCCTGCACATCACGCTCCTCAGCCTCCAAACGCGGGGAGATCCCACCGGCAAAGACCACGACATCCGCATCGCCCACCTGCCGCAGCACGCGCTCCGGATTGGTCCTGACCGTTGCATAAATGTCGAAATCAAGCACGGCCATTTCGATATACTGTGCATATTCGACCACGAGGCGGTAGGTCTTGTTCGCCTCAAAGCGATAAGACCGTTCACGGAAGTGGAGCTCCGTGTACGCCCGGTCTTTCCACTGGTTGATGATCGTGTCGCCGTTGATGATGACTCTTGCCCGGTCATTGAACGACAGACTCAATCTCAGTTCTTCGGTCTGATCCGGTGTGAAAGTTGCGGAATAACGTGCAGAGAAGCCTTCCGTGCCAACGCCCGGGGCAAACCCGTGTCCTTCGCCATTGCTGAATTTCAACGGTCCCAGCACCCGACCTTCTGCCACCGGCGTCCCCTGCAGGTTCTCATTGTTCCAGTAGACAGCCTTCATCCCCTTGCCGCCATCGGGATTGACCAACCGGGAGAACCTGCTCTCGGTCACTTCGTTGCGCGTCAGCCCGCAGCCCTGCACGAAACGCACATCGGGACAGTATGCGCCGATGCCTTCCAAGAGGGTGACCGTCTTGACCGGGAAACCATTATAGTTGGCCCATTGCATGATGGCGTCATCCGCATTCGGCCCCATCACGACAATCCTGGACTGCGGATTGAGCGGCAGGAGCTGGCCTTTGTTCTGCAGCAAGGTGACACCTTCCTGCGCCATCTTCAAGGCCAACTGACGGTGCCGGTCAGAAGCGACGACTTCAGGGCCGATCTTCCGCCAGGGCACAAGGTCATCTGCGTCGAAGTCACCGACCTCGAAGCGAGCCTTGAGCAACCGGATGACACTCTTGTTGATCTGGGCTTCCGTGATCAGACCTTTGCTGACGGCTTCAGGAAGGCTATGGTAATCACCACCGCACTCAACGTCCGTGCCTGTCACCACACCTTTTGCCGACGCTTCCTCACGTGTCCCGACGATCTCATGGTGTCCCTTTTGCCAGAAATCGCTGATCGCACCGCAATCCGAAACGACAAGTCCCGTATATCCCCACTCGTCGCGGAGAATCTGCTGAAGCAACCGGTTGCTGCCGCAACAGGGTGATCCGTCAAAGCGCTGATATGCACACATGACCTCCCGCACATTGGCATCCTGCACAAGGCTCTTGAATGCGGGCAGATAAGTTTCCCACAGATCGCGGGGCGGAAGATTCTCCACATTGAATGAATGGCGATTCCACTCGGGTCCGGAGTGAACTGCGAAGTGCTTGGCACATGCCAGCAGCTTGTAATACTTGCTTCCCTCCGGTCCCTGAAGGCCACGAACGACGGCATCACCCATCCTGCCCGTCAGGTACGGATCTTCGCCATAGGTCTCCTGCCCACGCCCCCACCGCGGATCTCGGAAGATGTTTATGTTAGGCGTCCAGAAGGAAAGCCCCTGATTGATCATGGCGCTGCCCCGCTTACGGGCGATGTTATTCTTCGCCCGAGCTTCATCACTGACAGCCGTAAATACCTCCTGGAGCAGCTGGTCATCCCATGAGGCTGCCATGGAAGTCGGATTCGGGAAGACAGTGGCAAAGCCATTGCGCCCCACCCCATGCAAAGCCTCGCTCCACCAGTTGAATGCAGGAATGCCTAACCTTGGTATTGCCGGTGAGTCATTGCACATCAGGGAAGCCTTCTCCTCGAGGGTCAACCGCGAGCAGAGGTCTTCCGCCCGCTGCTGAGCGGACAAAGAGGGGTTCTGATAAGGATATTGCGCCATAGCGGGAAAACAGCTTCCCATCAGGCAGCAGATCAAGATGATTCGGATTTTCATTGTCTTTGGTCGTATTAGAATGATGATGGTGAAAGTTGAGGGGGCACACGCCGCTCTGTCCCGGAGCTGCTTCGGCTGTTACAATTGAAAGTCACGGGGAGGCCGCAGCAGGTGTCCGGTCGGTCGGCAGTATTCATTTCCGGGGCGCAAAGCTTGGATTGCGCAGGTGAACCGTCTCTATGGTGCCGTCCGGACGATAATAGAGGGGATCGACGCAGATGCTTCTGAGATTGCCGCGGTGAGAGAGTGCACAGTTGTGATAGAAGGCATACCACTGGCCCTTGTACTTGACGATGCTGCCATGCGAGGTGTCACAATCGGTCACGGGCAGATAGACGCCCTGACAGGTCCATGGTCCGAGCGGATGATCACTCATCGCATAGACGAGTCTGTTGTGCTGCTTGCCCTTCTCGACGTGATTGTCAGCGTAACTGAGATAATACTTTCCATTATATTTATGTACCCAAGCGGCTTCATGGAAGTCGACCAATCCCTGCATAGGTTTCATCTCACCCTCCAACTCGGTCATGTTCTTCTTCAGCTTCCCGCCGTAGCAGTTTGGCCCGGTTCCACCACCATTGTAGATGTAAGCCTGTCCGTCATCATCAACGAACACGCACGGATCTATCGCGGAGGGTACGCCTTTGACATAGCCAGTCACCTTGAAGCCCCTGTCGGGATGCTTGCTGACAGCCACGCCCACCTTCCACGAAGTCTCAGTCTTGGTCTCACTGGGATGTGGAAAATAGAAGTAGTATTTACCGTTGCGATAGGCGCAGTCGGGTGCCCACATGAATCCGCCTTCCTTTCGTCCCCAAGGCACCTGCGACTGCCGCAGGATCTCACCATGATCTTTCCAATGAATCATGTCGTCCGTTGAATAGACATGATACTGGTCCATCAAGTCGCAGCCGCGAGGCGGGTCGATATCATGGGATGCATATACGTAGAGACGGCCGTCTTTCCACACGTGGGCAGAAGGATCTGCCGTGTAATGCGCTGTGAAAAACGGATTGTCGGCCATGCCGTCGATAGTCATGTCCCCGGAAGGTTTCTTGGGAAAGCGACGCAGATAGCCGGCCATCTTCTCTGCCATCAGTCTTGAGCCTTCACGATTGGGATGGATGCCGTCCTTGACAAGATCATGGCGCGCTTCGAGGACAGGGTGCATGTCGAGCACTTCCACCTTCATCAGCCGCGCCGCAGCAATGATGAGCGGATTGATCTCCTTCACGATGGCGGGATCCCAGATCTCGGTCGTATCTGCCGTAAAGCCCGGAACGGCCGTCATCAGAATGATGCGTGGCGCAGTGGGCAATGAGCGGTAGGTCCCGATCAGACGGGATGCATCGGCCACGAACTCGGCCTTGTGGACGCGGTTACGCCATTTGGCATCATTGCCGCCAAGGTCTATGAAAACGATGTCAGGCATAGATTCTATCGACCGTGCGTAAGTGTCGGTCTTGACATAGGGATGATCTCCCTTGGCAAGCATGGTGGATCCGGAGTTTCCATAGTTGGACACGAGGAAATTGCTGCCCAACATGCGCCCCAACTGTTGCGGATAGGCATCTGTGGACTTGTTTTCCGTGCCATAGCCTTCAGTAATGCTGGCCCCGACACACGAGATACGTATCACCTGCTTGGCCGATACGGACAATGCAGCGCACAATAATAACAAAGCAGAAAGTCTATTCATGTCTGTTGTTTTTTGATTCTTTGAACCTTATATGATCATGGTATCTTCCACCCGGAGGAGCTTTCCCGCCAGACCTCATTACGCATGAATTTGGCACAGAGCTATCCTCCGGCGGCTACGGTGCAATCCTCCGGGCTGCCCAAACCTATGTTTCGGAGAGCCCGAAGGTATCATCCACCGGGATCATTGCATCTCCTTGAGCGAGGCTTTCAGTGTAGGCATGTATTCCTGACGATTGTCACAGCGGAAATAGGATTCCTGTAAGTTGCGCGGATTGCCTGGCAGCGTGATTGTCAGACGATTCCACCCCTGCTTCAGCGGCAGTTCATAGAACTCGGTGAAGTTGCGGTCATTGCGCGTTTTGGAGAATGGCTGACCATTGATTGTCAGCGCAGACTTGGCGACATGCACATGGAGTGTCAGCTTGGGAACGTTCGGTTCGATAAGCAGATCGTCCAACGGCCGGTTGCTGTAGACATAGCATGTCAGCTGGCTGCCGTTTTCCTGCTTCTGCATGACACCGGCAGTCTGACGGGGGAAGTTGAGACGATTGTCCCGGAGGAAGAAGATGGATGAGGGGTCTTCGGCCACTGCATGACACCGGACACCGGCATGACGGATGATATAGTTGAGCGTGTTGTAGCCGCGCTCTGAGTTTGCGAACTCAGTCAGGGTGCTCACATAGGTGGCCGAACATTTCTTCTGGTACTTGACGAAGACCGGTGTGGCAGCAGTGCATTCATACTCGCTGCGTAGAGTCGATGCCGTCTTGATCTCCTCGGCTTGCTTATTCCATTTGCGCCAGTCAGTCCGGCAGGCGTTCAGGAGCACTTCGCCCTCATCGACAAGAGCACCTTTGAGCGTATAGTTGCAGACATCCGTATTCTGAAGTTCACAGAAATAGAAATCGGAGTTGTTGAGTCCGCGGATCCATGAGCGCTGTTCGGGGAT
>JALFRV010000069.1 GCA_022778905.1 Prevotella sp.
ATGGCCATCGAAAACGCCAACGCTAATCGTGTCATGAGCCTTTGCCGCCATTGAAACACTTGTACCGGCCGACATCAATGTAGCCATCATAAATATAGAAACTCTCATAACGGTGTATTTAACAGTTGATCCAAGGTCATGACATCGGGCCTGAACATCATGCTTTTCACGTTGCCCGACATAGTACATGCGTCTTGCATGTACTTGCCGCAAAGATACAAAAAATTGAATGATCAGCAAGCTTTTCTACCTATATTTTAGAGCATTCGTCCGTATTCCTACGTCTTCACCGTCCTGCTCTGTTCGCCCCCGCCATACTGTCAAGGATCGCCCGGAGGCTTCTAACGGCATTTGCAGAAATGAGACCATAAAAAAGAGGTGAATCCCACACATGGGATCCACCTCTTCCAAATATCACTTTAAAACCTTTTACCTTAATGGGATGGTTACTTAACCCTTGTCAATGGATTTGTTCACCATCTCGCCCAGCACCGCCAAAGCGGCAAAGAGCACACAAAATCCTATAAAACTCATCTTTTTTACCTTTCTTGAATTGATACTTTGTCTGATGCTCCCTGGTGATGACCCAGCCTCCCGGCGGGTCATTTGCGTCTGCATCTTTTACCTTACTAATACCTGAATGCTTGCCTATTGAGATCTTAACCTATTGTCCTGTCGTCCTGAATCTTTATTACCTTATGAACTACTATTGTCTCCTGAGCAATCTTTTTTTACCTTACTAATACCTTCCTGTAGCAATCTTATTTACCTGAACCTATATCTTGGCTGTCCTGAAACATTCAATCTCATACCTGAACCAATAACCTTTTCTTGTCCTAATTGCAATGCAAAGATACGATTGTTTGCGAACACAACCAAGACTTTGCCCCTCCTTTTTACGTAGAAATATCAGTTTCTTGACCTAAATCAACGTTTTGTGTGCGAACACAATGTCATTTATGCCGATTGGAGGGGAGATGTGATGAGGGATGAAGAGATGAAGAGATGAAGAATATGCCTGATGAGCGGATGGAGAAGGGGAGGAAGATCATCAATGGAATGCAGGGGCGGGCCTTGTGCCCGTCCGCAATGGACTGGCTTCCCGCCCGACGTTTATCATTCGCCAATGGCATTGATTGTTTATGCGGTCATCATTTCGATCATATAACATCTGCGGGATCGCATCTTTTGCGGTTCTTAATAATCATTCAAACGGTTCGCCCATTGCGTTCGTTCTTTGCGGGCGGATACGCCGATCCGCCCCTACGGTGGGAATGGGGATTTGGCACGGAGGGATCGCCACAAGCGGACGGGCACAAGGCCAGTCCCTGCATTCCGTTCAGAAAATATCATCATTCACCAAATCGCCAATCAACACTGCTCACTTCGCATTTCACATCAACGCAAGGCCCGCCCCTGCCGACTCCTCGGACTCACTACTATCCGCTACCCTCCCATCGGAGGGACCGGGGGTGGCTCACAGGTCCGGAGACGCAAGAGGGGATGGCGGAATGCAGAAGATGAATATGGAGACAGGCAGGCTTTCACCTTATTATATATATACATGGACACGCGCGCCCGGATCGGGATATGAAACGCGGAAAGCCGCAGGTACGGACGCCAATGCGCATCCATGCCTGCGGCTTTCATGAATGAAAACTTTCTGTCTGACGGCTGACTGCTACTCGTAGACCCAATGACCCTTCCCGGCCCGCGTGGAGGATGTCGGGGTGCCGGCACGATAATAGGCTACGAGCTGGATATCGAACACGAGGGTCGAGTAAGCGGGTATCGACGAGTTTGAGGTTGCCGCTCCATAGCCGAGCGCATAGGGAATATAGACCTGCCATCGGTCACCGATGTGCATCTGTTGAAGGGCTGTCGTGAACCCGTCTACCATTCCTCCGACACTCAGCTTGGCCGCCTTTGCCGTTGCCGGATTAAGGTCGTCCTTGTACGACTGATCGAAGACGTAACCTTGCGGATAGTTGGCCGAAGGCATCAGACGCCCCCTGTAGTGCACCTTCACCGAGTCAGTGTAGAGCGGGGAACCCGATCCTGTGCCTGCCTGAAGCACCTGCACGACGATGTGGTTTTCGGCTTTAGTGGCAGCCGCATCTTCCAATGACCAGTTCTTGTAGATCTTCCAGCTGGCGTCCCCGCTGCCGATCTTCTGCTGGGCAGTGGCGTAGAGGCCTTGGAAATAGGTATCATTGCGCGAGCGCCAGTTGTTAAATTCACCATCCTCACCTGTGGTCTCGCTGCATGAGACGAGCATGGCCATCGCCATGAAAGCGAGCAACGGAGCCGCAGCAACGTTGCACCAGCGCAGGAATCCGCGGCGTGCGTGCCCGTTAGTTTGATTCTTCTTATTCATTATAGCGTTGTTGTTTGACGGCCGAAGCCCTGTCCTGCCCGGTCTGCCGATGCAGGATGGCGCGTTCAGAACTGCGCGATCTCGCGGCCGAGTTTCTTCAATAGCGTCGTGATACTTACCCTCTCCTCGATGATGGAACGCAGGTTGCCAATGTCGACACGCTCCTGCTGCATCGTGTCACGGTAGCGCAGCGTCACCTTATGATCGTTGGGCGTGTCGTGATCGACCGTTACGCAGAACGGCGTACCGATGGCATCCTGTCGCCGATAGCGCTTCCCGATGGAGTCTTTGGGATCTCCGTAATGGGTATTGAAATGGAATTTGAGGTCGTCGACAATGCTTTCGGCGATCTCGGGCAGTCCATCCTTGCGGTCAAGTGGGAACACGGCGCACTTCACAGGTGCCAAGGCTTCGGGCAGGCGCAGCACGACACGGCTCTCTCCGTTGTCAAGCTGCTCCTCCGTATAAGCGTGGCACATGACTGAGAGGAACATGCGGTCTACGCCGATCGAGGTCTCCACGTCATACGGTGTGTAGCTTTGCTCGGTCTCGGGATCAAAGTAACGGATGCTGCGACCACTGTATTTCTCGTGCTGAGAGAGGTCGAAGTCGGTGCGGGAGTGTATGCCTTCGACCTCCTTGAAGCCAAAGGGCATGCGGAACTCGATATCTGTGGCGGCATTGGCATAGTGGGCCAGCTTCTCGTGATCGTGGTAACGGTAGTTCTCGTCGCCCATTCCGAGGGCCTTATGCCATGCGAGACGCACACGCTTCCAATAGTCAAACCACTTCATTTCGGTGCCCGGCTGGCAGAAGAACTGCATCTCCATCTGCTCGAACTCACGCATGCGGAAGACAAACTGGCGCGCTACGATCTCGTTGCGGAAAGCCTTTCCGATCTGCGCAATGCCAAATGGGAGCTTCATGCGGCCGGTCTTTTGAACGTTCAGATAATTGACAAAGATGCCTTGGGCGGTCTCGGGGCGCAGGTAGATCTTATTGGTTGCGTCGCTCAGAGAGCCCATCTCGGTGGAGAACATGAGGTTGAACTGGCGCACATCGGTCCAGTTTTTCGTGCCCGAAATAGGATCGACGATGCCCTCGTCGATGATGATCTGCTTCAGGGCTTCAAGGTCCGGGCCCTGCATGGCCTCGGTATAGCGTGCGTGCAAGGCATCGCGCTTCTGCTGATATTCCAGCACCCGCGGGTTCGTCTGACGGAACTTTTCTTCGTCGAAGGCGTCTCCGAACTTCTTGCAGGCCTTGTTGACCTCCTTGTCAATCTTCTCGTCGTATTTCGCGATCTGCTCTTCGATGAGGTTGTCTGCCCGATAGCGTTTCTTCGAATCGCGGTTGTCGATCAGCGGGTCGTTGAATGCGTCGACATGACCGCTGGCTTTCCACACCGTCGGGTGCATGAAGATGGAGGCGTCGATACCTACGATATTGCTGTGAAGCAGCACCATCGACTGCCACCAATACTGCTTGATATTGTTCTTCAGCTCCACGCCGTTCTGTCCATAGTCATAGACTGCGGCTAATCCGTCATAGATATCGCTGCTGGGAAAGACGAAGCCGTACTCCTTGCAATGGCTTACGATCTTCTTGAAAACATCATCTTGTTGTGCCATATTTCCTTCTTTGAAAAATCTGAATATTGCGTACAAAGGTACTACTTTTCGCTGATATCCAAGCAAATCGGGCGTTAAAATAGAGAAAAAAGGACAGTCCGCGCTTTCCAAAGAACCGCCATCGCCCCTGCAGGTCTTACCATGTTATACCTGACACCGTCGCTCTCGGGGTCTTGACGTTACGGAATTTGTAAGTGAAATTGATGGCGATGTAGCGTCCGTAGTTCGCATTGCTGATCATTTCAGTATAGTTGCTGGCGTTGACAAAACGCTTGTTCATATACGAATTCAGCAAGTCATAAGCCGTGACGCTGATCTCTCCCATTCGCTTGAACAGCTTCACGCCACCATAAAGGTTCAGCAGATGGGCATTCTCTGTGCGGTTCATGGTAATGAGATGCTGCGTGGTGAAGTCGTAGTTGACGTTCAGGAAGAAGTATTTGAACAGCTTTTTCAATTGCAGTTGGGCTCCTAAGCGTTCGGTGAAGATACGACTGCGCGACGGAGAGACCGCTGCAGAAGCTGTGCGATAGTCTATTTCGTTCTTCAAACTCATCACGGTGTTGGGGAAGAAACTGCTTTTGAAGTTGACTTCTGCCTTGAAATCGTTGACCGAAGTACGGTCGCGCTGCGTGTCAAAGTAGTATGGGATGCGCGAATACTGATCGATCAGCATCACTGTGAACGACGACTTGATGACGCTCAAGGGCTGGATCCATCTCAAATTCTGCCTTACACTCCATTGTCCATTGATGTTGGTGAGCGTATTGAGGGAACTTCCCTTGGGTGCAGTGACCTTCCAGGCGCTGAGGTAAGTCGGCTCCTTGAAATAGCGGGTGATGCCGGTGATGTAGTCTCGGGTACCGGTGAAGGTCGTCATTGTCCACAGGCTCGTTCCGCGTTTGCCCAATATGAAGTTGCCGGAGAACTCCAGCGTATGGGGCTTAGACGGTTTCAGGCCGGGGTTCCCGGTGCTGAGGAAGAGCAGATTGGCATTGTTCAGCTCCGAACGCAGCTGCATCATGTCGGGCAGCACAGGCTTCAGACTGTAGTTGAATGCAAGTTCGGTCTTCGAATGGTTGATATGAAAAGAACCTGCAAAAGTGATGTCCATTGTAGAGAAATGGTATTTCTTGGCAGCATCAGACCCTAAGTTCAGATCCTGCAGCCTGCTTTGCCCGAATCCCACCGTACCAGTAATCCTGTTACTGTCCTCATATGTACTCATTTCAAGATGCAACTCCGGTTTCCAAGTGACAAGATCGCTGCAATAGCTGTAGGTGTTGATGGAGTCGACAGTTCCGGTCAGCTCGTCCCACGACTGCTGATAGTTGTGTCCGTGGTTGTTGTAAAGCTTTACACGCACTCCTCCCCATGGTCCCCATTTGTGATCCTTTGAAACTCCGAAACCGGTACTCAAGTCCGCCTCAACATCTATCACGTTGTCGAGTTTGCTTGCCGGGGTGATCCGTTGTTGTAGTGTCTGTCCGTCCACGGTCTGCCTGTTGTGGCTTTCCACGTCGTTTTCGGCATGCTGCATTTGCGCATGCACGGTCAAGTTAATATCTTTGAAGGACTGCCGATAGAAGAGCATGCCTTCTATCCCCTTACCCTTTCCGTATTCGCTGCTGGTGATCTGCGACCGGCTCCGCATCCCGTCGGTGACATCATCAATGAGTTGCGTCGTGACGGCCCGGTTGTGATCGAATTTCGGATTGACCTGAAAGGACAGGAATCGAGTGCCCCATGTTTTTTCGAAAAACAGACTAAACGCATGCCTGTTGTTTTGGTTCCAGGCATCATTGACGCTTTGATAGAGCCGGTTTTGATAGGCATCGGTGGCAAAGAAGTCGCGTTCGCGGGTGCTGCGGCTATTGACTGCCTTGCGCGTAAAGTTGTAGGAGACGTCCAACAGATTGACGAAAGCAGAATCGGAGTAGGTGTTATTCAACCCGAAACCGGCCATGGAGTTCTCCGAATACTGTGGCCAGACATTCGCAGACTGCAAGAAAAACATCGGATTATTGGACGACATGTTCTGGTTGTTGTGCATCAGGTTGGCAGTGATGAGCTTCTTCTCGGAGAAGAAATTGAACGAGCCGCCGAGCGCATAGCGATTTCTCTTGGTGTCGGAGCCTAAGGTTCGCCCTGCCGAAGCCAGCACGGAGCCGTCGCGGGAGTCAATCATCTTGGTCTTGGTGATGACATCCAGCACCCAGCGATGGCGCTTTTGTTTCCCCCGTTTCTGGTCATCCCTGTTTTCTTCCGAATAGGCTTTGATGTTGACCACATTGGTTCCCGACACGTGATCGACAGCTGCCATGGGATCATCGCCAAAGGTTTTCTTGCCGTCCACATACGTCCGCTCGATCTGATGGCCCTGCACGGCAACGCTGTTCTCATCGATATCCACGCCCGGCATCTGCTCCAAGATCTGGCGGACATCATCGTCCTCTAAAACGTTCACGCCCAAAGGATTCATCAGAATGGTGTCTCCTTTTAAGATCATGGCTGGCGCGCGCCCTTTGACGGTGACCTGCTTGAGCGTGAGCATACGCTGTTTCAGCTCCAAGTCTTTCCTTACGGTGATCCCACCCACCACCTTCACCGTGTCCAAAACGGCCTCAAAGCCGTCGGCAACAGCCATGACAAAAGTCTCCATAGCGAAGACATCCTTGAAGATAAAGCGCCCTTCCTTGATTTCCGAATGTCTAATAGTGTCCTTCCTACCTATCCCATCAAAAATAAGGAAAGCCTTTACATTCTTGAGCGTCACGCCCTTCGGCCCGGCCACGCCAACGCTCACGTTGCCTTCCCATTTGTCTGAAGTCTGTGCCGAGGCCATCTGGCAGAGGCAGGAAAACAATATAAAAATAGCCCAAAATCTGCGCATGTGTCCAATACTAGATGTTGACGGTCAGGATGAAAAATGCTCATGGTCGAGCCAAAAAGCGCAAGAAGCTGATGCGCTGTGCATGAACAATTGGTCAGTTGGACAACAACAAAGCGCCAAGACCAAACTTCATCCCCGGCTAATCATACAAAATGACGACGAAGACTATGCACAATGCAAATTTAAGAAAAAAGATGCAGACGGGCAAAAGGTGATAGAAAGAATTAACAAAAATAAGACATTTCCGGATCGAAAACAAGCTGTGGCAATGCCGACGGAGACACCCGCAGACAGCAGATCACTTCTCCCCCCTCGGAAAAGCTATCCTCCGGAGTCTGAAGAGATGTCTTCCGGGCGGTCCATATGACAGCTCTTGAACGTCCGGAAGACAGCTTCGCGCCGAACGCCCGACAGGCGGGCCAGAACGGGGTGGCAAATCCAGGGGAAGTGGACAGGATTTCCATGAGCGGAAGGCCGCGCTCCCGCAAGGAGCGGACGGTGAGGGCAATCCGGGCGGACGATGCCTCCAGACAGCGCATTTTTTGCGGCTTCCTTTGTGGCATACCGAATCTTTTTGCTATCTTTGCAGGGCAAGCATCCGGCAAATTACTCATGAAGCAAGAAACCAAGCAAATCTTCGAGGAGCTGAAGGCGTTCGCCAACGACGAGAAACGCACCGTCCTCACCTGCTTCTTCAAGACTGCGGAGGGCCAGTATGGCGCCGGAGACCGGTTCCTCGGCGTAACTGTGCCGCAGATACGTGTGGTGGCCCGGGCGCACAGAGATGCCGACACCGATGTGCCCGAACAGTTGCTGGCCAGCCCATGGCATGAAATGCGGATGTGCGGCCTCATCATCCTGACGTTGCAGGCGGATGCCTTGGACCGCCGGATCAGCAAGGGCGACGCACAGGCAACAGCCATCCGGCAGGGCCTCATTGACTGCTATCTGAGCCACACGGACCGTATCAACAACTGGGATCTGGTCGATCTCTCGGCCCCGACCGTCGTCGGCCGTTACCTCATCAACAAGCCGCGCGATGTGCTCTACCGCCTTGCCGACAGTCCACGGCTATGGGACAACCGCATCGCTATGGTCTCCACGCTCGCCCTGATACGCGCCGGACAGCTCGAGGACACCTATCAATTAGCAGTCAGATTCATGCACCATCCGCACGATCTGATGCACAAGGCCGTGGGATGGATGCTACGCGAGGCTGGCAAGCGCGACACGCAGCGCTTCTATACCTTTGTCAAGGCGCACCGCGGCGACATGCCCCGCACCATGCTCCGCTATGCCATCGAGCGCTTTGATGCCGACACCAAGAAGCAGCTGATGCAGAAACCGGAGCGCCACAGCTGACCCGTCACGAACCAACCTATCACGAACACGCATGATACAGACAACATTATGGATACAGAAATGGCGCGAGGCCTTCGGCGAGAAGCCTGGCCTGCCCATCGCCTTCGGCTACAGTGACCGGCCGATGAGCGAGCCCCGGCGCCGGGGGCATTGCCTGATCGGAGCCTTGCAACAGGCCCGTGCGGGCGAGATCATCAGTTTCTCGGCCGAAGAGATGCAATGCCGGGGCGGCATGGTGTACACGGGATTCGCCCCGATGAACGACAAGATCCCGGTCTTCGTGTCGCAAACGGAGCGTTATAAGCAGACACCCGGGATGGTCAGAGAGGCCGTCGACAAGTTCGACTTGCAGCCTGCGCCGGCGCCCTTTCTCAACTTCTGGCGCGTCGACCGTGCCGAGCGCATGGACGATGCCGAAGGTCTGATCTGCTTTGCGACACCGGACATGCTGGCGGGACTGGTCAACTGGGCCTGCTTCGACAACACTTGGAACGACGCAGTGGTGGCCGGTTGGGGTTCCGGATGCAGTTCGATCATCGCCAAGGTGGTGACGGAAAACCGGCGGCAGGGGCACAGCTGCTTCCTCGGCATGTTTGACATCTCGGCCCGCCCCTATGTCGCGGCCGACGAACTGACCTTCTCCATTCCCATGAGCCGACTGCCGCAGATGACAGAGACGATGGAGGAGTGCTTTTTCCACGGGTCTAAAGCATGGGCCAACGTGAAGAAAAGGATCAACGGCATCGATGCCGGAGAGACAGCCGAATGATCGTCTGAACAACTGACAGGACCACGACAAGACATATACCTACAATGACTGAAAGAGAAAAAATGCTGAGCGGACTGGTCTATGAGGCTCATGACCCGGACATACTCCGTGACTTGACCGCCAACAAAGACCGCGTCTGGGCTTACAACAACCTGCGTCCGTCAGACACGGAAGGGCGCCGCCGTCTGCTGAAAGAGATGCTCGGACGCTGCGACGACGACACGATGATCAATCCGCCGTTCTACTGCGACTACGGCAGACATATCCTTGTGGGGCATCACTTCTTTGCCAACTTCAACCTGACCGTGCTCGATGAGGCCTGCGTCACATTCGGCGACAACTGCTTCATCGGTCCTAACGTGAGCATCTATACGGCCTGCCACCCCACCGATCCTGTGAGCCGGAACGCCCAGCAGCAATGGGCGAAACCGGTAAAGGTTGGTTCCAACGTGTGGATAGGCGGCTCGGTGACTATCCTCGCCGGTGTGACGATCGGCGACAACGTGACGATCGGGGCCGGATCTGTGGTCACGCGCGACATAGAGGCCAATACAATTGCCGTCGGAAACCCCGCTCGAGTGATCCGGAGGTTGGATCTCTGACCGCCCGTCCCCTATCCTCCGACCCCTCCAAAAATCATCATTCGCATGAAAAGAAAAATACTTCTCTGGTTGGCCGTCATACTTCTGGCCGTGTTTGCCTTCCTCATGAGCAACACCGGAGCAGCCCTCCTGCTTGGCGGCTTGTTGGGTCTGCTCTTGGGAAAGGACCGTTTCGAACGGGCCGCAAACAGGAAATCCGACAGGCGGGACGGAACTTTACAGTCGATGGACGAAGTGATCGAACGCTACGGAGAGCCTGACGACCTCGTGGTGACGGATGCTGCGCGGGGACAGGAGCTTCAGGGCGCCATTCCCGTTTATGACCGCCTGGGCCTGATGATCATCAACGGGACGGAGACGGAGCTGAAGGATATCACCGACATCACGTTCAACAATGCGGCCACACCGTATGGTCCGCCGAGCTATCAGGTGCTGATCGTGACGGACAGACCGCACCTCCGCACGCAGCGCATTGATGTCGGATACGATGCCGAATGGGCCAAACAGATTGTGCTCCAGCTGCATCGGCACCTCGCACGGTGATGCTGCAGCCTGCGGAAAATAGCCTGCAAGGTCGGGCGGAGGATATTTGCGGATACGAAAAAAAATGATTATCTTTGCCGGAGAAATACAGGACGAGGGAAGAGGAAAGATGAGAGGATGAGGGATGAGTGGATGATAAGATGAGGGATGAAGGATGATAAGATGAGGATAATGGGGAGTCATCACATCATCACGACATCATCATCATCACAAAATGAGGAGTTCATCACGTCATCATGACATCAGCATCATCACATCATCCCCTCACCAACATTCACTCCCCTCATCACCGCATCATCAAAACATGAACTGAAGACAATATGAAAGACGACGATAAGACCTTCGAAGAAGAGATGGACGAGCGCCAGACATCAGAAGACAACGAGGCGGAAGAATCGGACGAGACGGCCGAAGGCCAACACTCCGACTACCGGCCTGCCGATCGCTTCGACGCATCTGCCGTGCATCACCTTTCGGGCATGTACAAGAACTGGTTTCTCGACTATGCCAGCTATGTCATTCTCGAACGGGCCGTGCCCCACATTGAGGACGGCCTGAAGCCCGTGCAGCGACGCATCCTGCACTCAATGAAGCGCATGGACGACGGCAGATACAACAAGGTGGCCAACATCGTAGGGCATACGATGCAGTTTCATCCACACGGCGACGCCTCCATCGGCGACGCCTTGGTGCAGATGGGACAGAAAGACCTGCTCATAGACACACAGGGCAACTGGGGCAACATCCTCACCGGCGACCGCGCCGCGGCTCCTCGATATATCGAGGCACGCCTCTCCAAGTTTGCCCTCGACGTGGTCTTCAACCCCAAGACCACCGAATGGCAGCTGTCATACGACGGCCGCAACAAGGAGCCGATCACGCTCCCCGCGAAGTTCCCGCTGCTTCTGGCGCAGGGAGCAGAGGGCATTGCTGTCGGCCTTTCATCCAAGATCCTTCCCCACAACATGAATGAGCTCTGCGATGCCGCCATCAGTTATCTGAACGGGGACAACTTCCAGCTCTATCCCGACTTTCCTACGGGCGGCGCGATCGACGTGTCCAAATACAATGACGGACAGCGGGGCGGCGTGCTGAAGGTGCGTGCGAAGGTGGAGAAGCTCGACTCCAAGACGCTCGTCATCCGCGAGATCCCCTTCAGCAAGACCACCACGACGCTCATAGACTCGATCCTCAAGGCCATCGAGAAAGGCAAGATCAAGGCACGGAGAGTGGAAGACAACACCGCGGCAGAGGTGGAAATTCTGGTCCATCTTGCCCCCGGGGTCAGCTCGGACAAGACGATCGACGCGCTCTACGCATTCTCCGACTGCGAGATCAACATCTCGCCCAACTGCTGCATCATCGAGGACAACAAGCCGCAGTTCCTCGCCGTGAGCGACGTGCTCCGTCACAGCGTGGACAGCACGATGGGCCTGCTCCGCAAAGAGCTGCTGATCCGCAAGGGCGAACTGAACGAACAGCTCTTCTTCGCGTCGATGGAGCGCATCTTTATCGAACAACGCATGTACAAGGAAAAGAAGTTCGAGCAGGCGCCCGACCAAGATGCGGTCGTCGTGTTCTTGGACTCCCAGTTCGAGCCTTACAAGCAGGAGATCATCCGGGAGATCACCCGGGACGACTATCTGAAGCTGCTTGAGATCAAGATGCAGCGCATCCTGAAGTACAACAAGGACAAGGCGGACGAGCTGATTGCCAAGATCAAGGCCGAGATAGCCGACATCGACCGCGACCTCGGGCAGATGGTGAAAGTGACGATCGACTGGTTTGACTATCTCAAACAGAAGTACGGCAAGGACCATCCGCGCCTTACGGAGATCCGGAACTTCGACACCATCGAGGCCACAAAGGTCGTCGAGGCGAACGAGAAACTGTACATCAACCGCAGCGAGGGATTCATCGGGACCGGCCTGAAGAAAG
>JALFRV010000075.1 GCA_022778905.1 Prevotella sp.
AAGGCGGAATACCCTACCAATGATCTTGCAGTCGCAACATACAATGTGCTTGATTATGGGGCTGATCCTACCGGGCAGCGTGACTGTACCCGCTTGTTCCAGACGCTCCTTGACAAGTTGGCCGGTGTGGGAACGCTTTCCACAGAACGTGGAAACTATGCAAATCTGACAGGTGGTATATTATATGTACCCGCGGGGAAATATCTGTTCACAGGTAAACTGATTGTTCCGAGGGGCGTGACTCTGCGTGGGGACTGGAAGAAGCCGGAACCGGGACAGCCGGTCAGTGGTACGATCCTGATCGTTAAGCCTGCGACCGTCGGCGATCCGGAAGCGGAAGAAAACTCCTTCATCACGATGCAGCCGACAACAGAAGTCAGTAATCTCGCTTTTTGGTATCCTGATCAGGATATCAATCATGTGACAGCCTATCCCCCTACGCTCTGTTACGGGCAGCAGGGATACTGGGGAAATGACTATTGCAACGGCCGCCATCTCACGTTCATCAATGCCTACACGGCTATCCGGATGAATGACAAGAATGGTGGGGGCTGCCCGAATGTCTTTGATGTTTACGGCACACCGTTACATCAGGGCATCGTAATGGATGCCATTGCCGATGTGGGGCGTTTTGACGGAATTCATTTCTCCGGCTCCTATTGGGCAGATTGTGGATTGGATGGGGCACCTTCTGTCAGTTCCGTCAACAATTATCTCTATAACAATGCCATTGCAATGGTAATGAGACGGAATGACTGGTCCTACACCACCAACTTCTACGTCGATCATTATAAGATAGGTTTCTCTGCCGAAAACTCTCCGGCCGGAATCTCTCTAAGTGGTTCACCTAACGGCCAGAACTATCGTTTCCGCTTGAATGACTGTCAGACGGGCATCAATATCGGGGCTGCCTCTGGAGCCGGCATTATGTTTACGGATGTGGTGACGACAGGCGGTGATACAGGCATACATCTCGAGCCGAACGTGAGCGGGCCTGTCAGCTTCTATGGATGTAGCATCGGTGCGAACGGTTATGCATTGCTGACGGATGAGATGGCAAGTTCTGCACTGTTGTTTCAGGACTGTGACATACGGTCTGAAACGAGGGTGCTCGGAGGCCAGCTGACTGCCAATGCGAACCGGTTCTATAAGAATGTCATGGTCTGGACAAAGGCACGCACGATATTCACGGGTAATACCATGGAGAATGGAGCAAAATTTGAAAACAACTCCATCTTCGAATCAACCGTCAGTGAGGCGCAGACAACTGTTCGTCCTTTGCCGGTATTTGAGGATTCGTGGATGGAAATCAAGTCGGCAAGGCCTGCTCGTGCTGCGCTGTATGTGGTGACGGATCCCGAATTTGGGGCCGTGCCCTTGACGGTCAAGGATGATTTGAACAGTGCGCAGGACAATACGAAAGCGATACAAAACGCATTGGACAAGGCTAAGAGTGAAGGAGGAGGAATCGTCTATATCCCATCCGGACATTACAGAATGAATGGAAATATCACAATTCCTGCGGGAGTGGAACTGAAAGGATCGGGTGATCTGGCTACGGTTCCCAAGGGAAATGGCGCGATCCTGGAGTGTATGGTCGGTGAAGGCGAAGAGAATGGCACACCTTTCATCACGATGGAGCAGGAAAGCGGTATTCGTGGCATCACGGTCAACTATCCTCGCCAGGATGATCCGCGAACGGTCAAAGTCTATCCTTACACGCTGCGCGGGAACGCGAATGTCTATATCGTCAATCTGGCACTACGAACTGCCTATCGGGGCGTAGACCTCTTTACCAACAAATGTGATAATCACTATGTTGATTACCTTGGCGGTCATTGCTTCATGAATGTGATCCGGGTCGGTGGCAATTCCAAAAACGGTCTGATCTCGAATATCCAATGCAACACGATCGCTTACGCATGTGGTGACGAGACAAAGTTCGGGGCATGGCCAAACAGCGAGAAGATGGCTGACAATAAAGGCAAGTTGCAGGATTATGCTTATGGTCAGAATAAGGAAGAACTGGATTTCATGATCATCGGCGATTGTGATGGTGAGATCCTGTACGACAATTTCCTGTTTGGATGCAACAAGGGAATGATCTTCCAAAATGACGGCGGTGGCGGAGCAACCAATGTACATTCGATGGGCAATGCTGTGGATGGAGCCGTGAATACCTTCGTATTCAACAGTTTAGGCGATGATCTTGATCTGATTAACAGTCAAGTTGTAGCTCTGGCACATAACAGCGGACAGATCAAGTATAACTATATACCTGCGACTTTTGTGACCATGGGCCCTGATTGTAACAGACAAGTGACCTTCTTTTCAAGTGATCACTGGGGAAGTGGCGATTACTTCGCTTCGGTTAAGGCAGGAACTTTGAATCTTTATCTGCCTAATTTGCATCAGTCAGGTTCGGTCTGTACGTTTGATGTTTCATCCAGTTCTAAAATCAATATGGCTGGCGGATTGGTCAGTGGACTAAAAAATCTTGTCAGGACAGTGGGCAGTATGGAGTCGCAGATCAATATCGCTTCATCCGTAATCGATGAGGTCGGTACGACGGCCAACCGTTTCGCAAAATGGGAAAACAATCTTCCGACAGCCTGGCAACTGGCCAAAGGAATCGAAATCGCCAAGTATCGTTGGTCTGCAAAAGCCAGCAATGACGAGAATGGAACGCAACAGAAGGCTCGCCTGGGGATTGATGGGAGTTTGGGAACCAATTGGAATACGGAAGCAGTTCAGACCTCCGGGCAATGGTATCAGGTTGGATTCTATCGGGATGAGACATTCAACACAGTTATCTTGATTGCTCCCAATGGGCAGGGGCCGGCAGACTACAAGGTGGAAGTTTCGTCTGATGCAACGAACTGGACTCAGGTTAAAACCGGTAAGGACGCTGGATCAATGGCTGTCATCACATTCAATACGGTCACCGCAAAATATGTAAGGATTACCCAGATGGGGAGTAAAAATGCCAATTGGGGTATCAGTGAATTCAAAATAGCCTTGTTGAAAGAAGGGCAGTTGAGCGGTGTCAACTATCCGGAGACAGCTCCCGGAGATGTTGTCTATCATGGTCAATGCTTATACTTCAAAGGTAACATGGTAGGAAGTTCCGTGGCTGTGTATGCTGTAACTGGAGTGCGTATGCTCTCTGTCCCATCAGCACCAGCCAAGATGGATCTGTCCCATTTGTCTAAAGGGCAGTATCTTGTTTCGGTTAGAAATGACCAGTGGTTCAGTGTTAAACAGATAAAGATTATTAGGTAGTATTTTTTTTCTATTGTCGCAGTCGTGAGACTGCGGCAATAGCTTTGCTGACAGAATTGGTCAAGATCGATGAATGAACGAATAATGGGAATATATAAACATTAATCATATAAAATCTATATTTATGAAACAGTTTTATTTATCTGCTTGTATGGCAATAGCTCTGCTTGGTCAGAGCATCGGCGGGAATGCAAAAGATATTTTCCTGTCTTCAACAGGCAATGATACGAATGATGGACTGACCGCCTCAACGGCTTATGCCACACTCCAGAAGGCGATGGGGAATGTTGCGGATGGTGATATCGTGTATGTGTCGGGGATGATAAAAGTATCTTCAGAAATCAGCAGGGAAGGTGGTACGGTCACCTTTGTCGGATCTGGAGACAAGGGAGAATCGGGTTTTGACGGGAATGGGACGAACCGTATCTTTTCTACGGTCAATGCCAGTCTGAGTTTCAGAAACCTGACTGTCATGAATTGTAAAGCACAAGGTACAGGAGGGGCACTATACCTGCAGGGAGGCAAACTGTTTGTTGATAATTGCGTACTCTCCAACAATGCCACGAACTGTCAGAACGGGAGCACAGGCGGAGCCATTCGTGGGCACAACTGTAACATCGAAATCTATAACAGCGAATTCTATAACAATAAAGGCCAGATGGGTGGTGCGATAGAACTGAGAGGTGGAAATATTGCGGTCTTCAGCACAAGCTTTACCAACAACCATGCGGCATCGGCAACTTCGGGTGTATGGGATGGCGGTGTCGCCGGGGGAGCTCTCAGCCTGGTTGATGTTGGAACATCGAAGTTCCAGTATTGTACAATTGAAAATAACGTATCCGATGCCCATGCCGGTGCATTCAATATTGCAGGCGGTTCGACCCGGACTGTTCAGATACTTTCATGTTCTGTTATCGGCAACATAGCAGGTGGGACAGACGGAACCTATGCTGCAGGAAATGACGTACTTGCAAATGGACGGCATAAAGCTCATGGCGGCGCATTTATGGTCACATTCCCCGGTACGGACAATGGCAAGGGAGAGACTACCTGCAAGATGATTATTGCAAGTACGACAATTGCCAATAACTACTGCGGACAGGCCGGAGGCGTCATGCTTTTCTCTGGTAATGGTCTTAATGGACAGGAACTTGATTTGGTCAATTGTACGATTACCAAGAACGAGACAGCTGATAACATCGGTAACAGTGGAGGCTTTGCGATGCAGGACAAGAAAGTGAAACTGAACATCATTAATACGATTCTGGAAGGAAACTGGGCGATCGGTAACAATAGATGGTCGGATGGGTGGTTCAAGACAACTCCCGTCACGGTGAAAAACAGCGTCGTTGGGTTTATCTTTGAAAATGATCAGTATACTTATGACATCGATCCAAGTAGCTATTGGATTACAACTCCTGACGGTAGTACGACCAGTTTGACGTCGGGCATTGATCCCCAGATGGAGTGTTCGGCCCACTGTTTCCCCTTGCAGCCTAATTCGAAGGGAACCACTATGGGGGATAACGCTATGGCTGCAACCTACGGTGTGACTGTCGATCAGAAAGGGCAGCCGCTGACAAAGCCATATATCGGTGCATTGCAATCATTGATCGGTGAGAATATCCCTGAAATTCCATCAACCCCGACAAAGATTCTGAATCTTGCAGGCAATGCTGACGGCAGTCTCAGTTTTGGTGTTCAAGGAAACAAGATCGTAGCAGCCAAGAATGCAAAGGTTGAGATCTTCAGCTTGTCAGGCCAGAAAATGGCAGATTACATCGGCTCCCAGACCACGGCATTGCCTAACGGGAGTTACGTTGTAAGAGTCTCTGGCAACGGAAAGTCCGTAAGTAGGAAAGTGATATTAAAATAATAATATATGTTGAAAAGATTCTTTCTGGTGATGCTCGCATTGGTTGCTGTCCATGCAGCCGATGCAACAGTCACCTTGCCATCGGTCATCGGCAATAACATGGTGCTCCAACAGCAGCGAGATGTATGTTTATGGGGGAAAGCAAGTCCGAATGCTTCGGTCACAATAACAGCAAGCTGGGGCAAGACAGTGACAACCCAAGCCAGTGTGGAAGGCAAGTGGAAAATCCAGATTGCGACACCTGAAGCAGGAGGTCCATATAACATCCAGTTCAATGACGGGACGGCATTGACCATCTCAAATGTCATGATAGGTGAAGTCTGGTTCTGCGCCGGACAGTCGAATATGGAATGTAACATGAAAGGAAAAGCCATGGATGGTGCCAACTATGTAGACTTCATTGATGGTTATGAAAAAGCAATAGCAGAAGCAGATGTTAATGTTCCGATCCGTGTGTTCATGCATTCGCGCAGTGCAACGGGTGCTCCTCAGGATGAATATACGGCAAGCGAATTCGACGGCACGTCAGGAAGCTGGACCGTCAATGATGCCAATGGAATCTCCAATGCAAGTGCAACCGCATATTTTTTTGCGAAGTATCTGCAGTCGCAGCTGCATGTCCCGGTAGGGGTCATTGTCACTGCCTATGGAGGGGCAAATATTAAGCCGTTCATGCCTCGGTCTGCCACAGACGAAGTTAAGGCACAAGGCGATGACATCAATTATGACGGAGTTATCTTCAACAGCATGATTTCCCCTCTGCTGCCTGTTTCATTCAAAGGCATGTTATGGTACCAGGGAGAAGCGAACATAGATGCCATAGCCAATGGCAAGGAATATCCGGGGCTGTATACCAAAATGTTCAAGGCTCTGATGAACAGCTACCGTAAGATGTTCACTAATGGAGATTTTCCTTGTTACTATGTAGAAATCGCACCGTTGAATGCCAATAATGGCTTAGTAAGGCCAGATTTCAGGGCAGAACAGGCTCTGATTCCAAGTGCTGTGGATCATGTTGGTATGGTATCTACAAGTGATGTCGGCTATTCCGGCATACATCCTCCCTATAAAGAACCCGTAGGACGCCGATTGGCTTATTGGGCTCTGAATCGCGACTATGGGAGAACGGATGTCGTATGTGAGTCTCCTGTGTTCTCCAAATTTGAGGCGGTCGAAAATGGAAAGGCATATGCTTACTTTACAAATGTGCAGGGAGGGGGGCTCAAGTCTCAAGGGGCTTTTGCCGGGAACTTTGAAATGTGTGGTGCCGACGGGACGTTCTATTCGGCAACGGGATATGTTGACAGTGCAAATAATCGGGTTTTGGTAAAGAGTGACAGAATGTGTGCCATCATGCCAACGGCTGTTCGTTATTGCTACAAGGATTTTGCAGCAGGAACTGTTTTCAATGGAGCAGGACTGCCTGTTATTCCCTTCCGATCCGGTCGTTAAGGTCTGATTCGGAGATATATGCAATATAGATTGATAATCATGGACTTTTAAATTGCTTATCCGACATATAATGAATCTCGATGAGGAGTGATAAAATGTTTGGCTTATCGGGTGATTGAATAAAACCAAAAGGGAATCTGACCGGTTGAGGCTATTTTTCTAAAACGAGCACGCTGCTTCTCGGTTAAAGATTAAGAACTATTTATAAATGAACCAACATGAAAAGTTTGAAGTTAGTCGCATTGTTAGCAGGTATCGCAGGAATTACTGTTTCTTGTGGCACAGGCAAGTTGGCAAAACTGGATCCGGTTTTGCCTCCTAATCCATTTGTTACGAGTATCTACACAGCAGATCCATCTGCGCACGTGTGGAAAGATGGGCGTCTCTATGTTTATCCTTCTCACGATATAGATCCCCCACGTGGGTGCGACCTGATGGATCGTTACCATGTCTTTTCTACGAATGATATGGTTCATTGGAAGGATCATGGAGAAATCCTGAATTCTTCTCAGGTTGGATGGGGAAGAAAAGAAGGCGGTTTCATGTGGGCTCCGGATTGTGCATATAAGAATGGTAAGTATTATTTCTATTTCCCTCATCCCAGTGGCACTGACTGGAACCGGACATGGAAAGTGGGTGTTGCCGTGAGTAAGTATCCTGACAAAGACTTCAAGGTGTTGGGATACATACCAGATTTAGGAGATGCCTTTGCTATGATTGATCCTTGTGTCTTCATTGATGATGATGGACAGGCATATTTCTATTATGGTGGAGGCGGCCGATGCGTAGGCGCCAAATTGAAAGATAACATGACAGAACTGGCCGAGCCACTTCGCCCTATGCAGGGACTGGTTGACTTCCATGAGGCGACTTGGATACACAAACGGAAAGGCATCTATTACTTGTCTTATGCTGACAACCATACGGAAAAGGGCAGAGGAGCCAATCGCTTGTGTTATGCTATGAGCAAATCTCCATTGGGACCGTGGGCTTACAAGGGTGTTTATCTGGATCCTACCGGTTGCGATACAAGCCATGGCTCGATTGTAGAATATAAGGGACAGTGGTATGCGTTCTATCATAACCAGCGCATCAGTAACCAAGGTAACCTCCGTTCAGTCTGTGTCGATAAGCTGTATTTCAATGAAGACGGAACTATTCAAAAGGTTATTCAAAGATGAAAAGATTTAGATTGTTGCTTATATTAGGACTCTCCTTTTGTTGTCAAATAAGTTTTGCAAAGACTTACAAAGGGGGCATCACGTACAATTCATATAAAGGTTTGGTCATGGCAGGTTATCAAGGGTGGCATAATGCCCCTGATGACGGAGCCAACCGTGGATGGTATCATTACAAAGGAAAAGATGGCTTCAGGCCGGGTTCTACCAATGTAGATTTTTGGCCGGATGTGTCTGAGTATCCAAGGGTTTATCAGACCGAATTTACCTTTGATGATGGAACCCCGGCATATGTCCAGTCAGCACATGATTATTCAACTGTTGATACCCATTTCCGTTGGATGAAGGAATACGGATTGGATGGAGTTTTCATGCAGCGATTTGTCGGAGAGATCAAGAACCCAAGCGGGAAGAGCCATTTCAATCATGTTCTTGCGTCGGCCATGGCTGCTGCCAACAAATATAGCAGGGCGATTTGTGTTATGTACGATTTAAGTGGCATGCGTCCAGGGGATGAGAATGTCTTGATCTCCGATGTGCAGGAGGTTGCCAAGGAGCATACCCTATTCCATCATGAAGATAATCCTTCCTATCTCTATCATAACGGGAAACCCTTGATCGTCGTTTGGGGCATTGGATTTAATGATCATCGTCGATATGGACTTAACGAGGGCTTCAAGGTCATAGACGCTCTCAAGTCAATGGGATTCAGTGTTATGGTGGGCGTTCCTACGTATTGGCGTGAATTAAGACAGGACACAGAGCCGGATCCCCGATTGCATGAGCTGATACGTAAATGCGACATTGTAATGCCGTGGTTTGTGGGCCGCTATGACGAAAAAGGCTATGTGAAGTTTCGTAACTTAATCAATGATGATATCAAATGGGCTGCAGAGAATCACGTTGACTATGCGCCTTTGTGTTTTCCAGGCTTTTCATGGGTAAATATGCATTATCCCCGCGAGACCAGACCAATCCCGAGAAACCACGGGAAGTTCTTTAAGATGCAGTTGGACTATTGTCTTTCAGCCGGAGCTGAGATGCTTTATATCGCCATGTTTGATGAAATTGATGAAGGTACGGCTATTTTCAAGTGTGCCAAACGGGTGCCCAAACCAACTCCAGGCAGTACTTTCGTTCCGATAGACTGTGATTGCGGTACTGACCATTATTTGGTCTTGGCCGGTAATGCCGCAAAAATTTTAAAGAATAAGAAGAGGTAATAAAAACACGTATGCGAAACAATAGGCTTTGTTTGATTCTGTTAGGGACGCTCTTTTTGTTGCATTCGGCTGCATTCGCTCAACACAAGGAGGTTGTTGATTATGTCAATCCGTATATTGGAAATATCAGTCATTTGCTGGTCCCTACTTTTCCCACTATTCAGTTGCCCAATAGTATGTTGAGGGTTTATCCCGAACGGGCGGACTACACATCCTGTCAAATTAATGGATTGCCCATTATCGTGACTAATCATAGAGAAAGATCTGCATTCAAATTGCTGCCTTCTATCGGTGCCGAGATTTTGAAAGCGCGCGCCTATACATATGATCGGGAGCGGATCACACCGTATTCCTTCGATATAGAGATGGATGATAATCGTATTGAAGTCAGCTATGCATTGTCTCATCATTCGGCCGTATATTCCTTGACGTTCAAGTCTGACGGGCAATCGAATTTAGCTCTCGTTTCAGAGAATGGTGCCCTGAATATTGAAGATCACTGGATCAGCGGTTATCAGGTAGTCAGTGGAAATACCAAGGTTTATCTTTTTCTGGAAGCACAGGAGGCACCTTTAAGGTATGGTGTGCTGGAGTCTGGTAGCTTGGAAACCGGAAAGTCTAAAGTTGAGGGTAAAAAAATAGGCGTGGCTTTTACTTTCGGACCGCAGCAGAAGACTGTACATCTGCGCTATGGCATTTCCTTTATCAGTGTAGATCAGGCCAAGAAGAATCTCTACAGTGAGATTAATGGCTTTGACGTGGATGACGTTGCCCGGAAGGGCCGTGCGCTGTGGAATGAGACCTTAGGACGTATTCAAATCAAGGAAGCTACAGAAAACGAGCGCACCGTATTCTATACTTCATATTACCGTACGTTTGAGCGACCGATCTGTATGAGCGAAGACGGCTACTATTGGAGCGCCTTTGATAGCAAGGTGCATCCTGACAACGGTACGCCTTTTTATACAGATGACTGGATATGGGATACTTACAGGGCTGCCCACCCTCTTCGCATCTTGACGGATGGAAAAATGGAAGAGCACATTCTTGACTCCTATCTTCGAATGGCCGAACAAGAGGGCAATATGTGGATGCCAACATTTCCAGAAGTAACAGGTGATTCGCGGCGCATGAATGGCAATCACGCAGTGGCATCCGTAGCAGATGCGCTTTCCAAAGGGTTGAAAGTCGATGCCGTCAAGGCCTATGAGGCTTGCCGAAAAGGTATAGAGGAGAAAACCTTGATACCCTGGTCTGGGGCCAATGCCGGATGGCTGGACGATTTCTATAAGAAGAATGGTTACATTCCAGCCCTTCATCCAGGCGAAGTAGAAACAGTTGACCATGTCAGTAAGTTAGAGAGGAGGCAGGCTGTAGCTGTTTCCTTGGGAACAGCCTATGATGAATGGTGCCTGTCACGTATCGCAGATTATTTGGCGAAAAACACCAAGAAAAAGAAAGATGCACGCCTGTTCAGGCAAGAAGCGCAGCAATATGCCAAGAACGGACTCAACTATCGCATTCTGTTCAACAAGGCAACGGGTTTTTTCCATCCCAAGGATTCGTCCGGTGCGTTCATTGAACCTTTCGACTACAGATTCTCCGGGGGGCAGGGAGCTCGCGACTATTATGATGAGAACAATGGCTGGACCTACCGCTGGGATGTACAACATAACGTGGCAGATTTAATCAGTCTCATGGGTGGTAGAGATCAGTTTGTCGCTAATCTGGAAGCAACATTCAGCGAACCTTTGGGGAAAAGTAAGTTTGCATTCTATGCTCAGTTGCCCGATCATACAGGTAACATCGGCCAATTCTCTATGGCCAATGAGCCCTCCCTCCATATTCCTTATTTGTTCAACTATGCAGGAGCACCATGGAAGACGCAGAAGTTTTTGCGAATAGTTCTCCAGACTTGGTTTCGCAATGACTTGATGGGCGTTCCGGGTGATGAGGATGGAGGTGGAATGACTTCGTTCACAGTCTTCTCTATGTTAGGATTTTATCCGGTGACACCAGGCATACCTGCCTATAATATAGGTAGTCCTGTATTCCCGTATGCAAGAGTCAGGCTTAGCAACGGCAAGTTTTTTGAGATCGTGGCACGTAATGCCAGCGATGATTGCAAATACATTCAGAAAGCCTATCTGAATGGAGTGGAATGGAACAAACCTTGGTTCGCGCATAGCGACCTTGCCAACGGTGGACGTTTGGAATTGGAAATGGGCAGTGAACCAAATAAAGCTTGGGGAAGCGCAGAAGGTGCAGCGCCACCCTCGGCAAGTGATATGGAATAACTGATAACGACATGAATTATAGACTTCTGATATTCGAGGCACTGGTGATGTGCGCAATGGTGACACGGTCACAGCCCCTCTTGACAAACGACTTTTCTGATGAAAGTCAGCAACTGACGATTACAGATCGAGGTGAATGCCGTATTTCTCAGGGAGTGCTGAAAACAACCTCTTCCTATGCAAGCTTTGGCAACCCGGCCATGAAGGATTATTCCTTTTCTTTCCGGGCACGGAATCCCAAGAATGCAGAGCAGGTGCAGATATGGGCTGGCTTTCGGGCAGCCAATCGTTTTGATCGCTATGTAGTGGGCATTAAAGGAGGGCTTATCGACGAAATCTATCTGCTGCGGCTTGGATACATGGGAACCGATGAGTTCCTTGGTACTCGCCCCCTGCGTTTCCATCCGCAGCCAGGAGTCTGGTATCGGGTGAAGGTGGAGACCGTAGGCAATCGCATCCGTGTCTTCCTTAATGATGAGAATGTGCCCAGGATTGACGTCGTCGACAAGAATAACGGACAGACTGCTCAAGGTAAGGTCACCTTGGGAGGGGGGTGGATCCCTACGGAATACGATGATCTTGAAATTAACCAGATGATTTCAAGCAGCTTGGATGGCATCACACGCCAGGAATTTGTCAGACAGATGACTCCCGCAGAAAAGGAAAACAAGCGGCGAATTGAGCGGTCTGAATATATGCCTGTTAAAGTAACATCACTTCATGCCGGCAGAAGTGTCATTTCGCTTGATGGGAGATGGCTTTTCAAGCCACAATATGATAGCTTTGGAGACGCGGGAGATATGCTCTGCGAAACCGATGATGAAAGCTGGCATGTGATGACCGTTCCTAACTTCTGGAATCCCATTCGCATTTGGCTTCATGGAGAGACGATGCCGGCCGCAAACGGACAAGAACACAAGGGCATTTCTGATGTTTATTACAGACAGGAAACAGACAGATGTGAAAACTACACCTTCGATTATCAGCGCACGAAGGCCGCTTGGTATCGCCAGTGGATAGAATTGCCTGATGACGTCAAGGGCAAGAACATGACGCTGACTTTTGATGCTGTCTCCAAAGTTTCTGAGATTTATGTCAATGGAACCAAGGTTGGCGCCCATGTTGGAATGTTCGGAGAGATTGCCATTGACGTCTCGCGCTATCTCCATCCGGGAAAAAACCTTGTTGCAGTGAAAGTGATCAGAGATTTTGTTGGCGATATTGCTGAAGCCGACAAGGTAGTTGGCGTAGCTGTAACTGTGCCTGTGACCAACAAAATGCTTAAGGATATCGCTCACGGATTCTACGGCGGGGATCCGGCAGGAATATGGCAGCCTGTGAAATTGACGATCACGGATCCTGTCAAAGTTGAAGATGTCTTCATCAGACCGGAGCTGGCAGGCGTAACATTCGATTTGGAAGTAGCCAATCATTCGGACAGCAAGTCGACCGTCCAGATTTCAACGGACATCATTGAAAAAAAGACTGGAAAGGTTCTATATCATGGCATTTCATTCAAGGAGATCAAACTCAATGAAGGAGAGCGCAAGACGCTGACCTATGCAGTGAATGATCTCAAGCCGCTGCTGTGGTCACCAGAGCACCCCAACCTCTATGATTTCCGCTTCACACTTTCCAACAGGAAGCACTCCGACGCACTGACAGTGACCTCAGGCTTCAGAACTTTCGAAGTCAAAGATGGACTTTTCTATTTGAACGGACACAAATACTGGCTACGTGGTGGCAATCAGACGCCCTCTCAGATCAAGCCTTACGACCGTAAACTGGCCGATACCTTCTTTCGATTGATGCGGGAAGGAAACATGGATGTAACCCGTACCCATACCGCACCCTTTAATCAGCTGTGGATGGACGCTGCTGATGAAAACGGAATCGCCGTCAGCTATGAGGGAACTTGGCCATGGCTTATGCTCGAAAGTTCACCGATCCCTGATCAGAAGCTTATTCAACTTTGGAAAGATGAGTTCCTGAGTCTGATCAAGAAATATCGCAATCATCCGTCATTGATTATATGGACGATCAATAATGAGATGAAATTCTACAATGGAGACAATGACTTGAAAAGGGCCAAGCTGAAGTTCTGCATCATTTCAGACGTTGTTAAAGAGATGCGCAAGATAGATCCTACGCGTCCCATTGTATTTGATTCCAATTATGCACGTAAAGGTCTGGACAAGAAATTTGGAAAGGAGTTCATGACCTCCGTTGATGATGGAGACATTGATGATCCTCATGGCTATTACAACTGGTATGACTACTCGCTCTTCAGGTTCTTCCAAGGTGAGTTTCAGGATCGATACAAGTTGCCTGGACGTCCTCTCATTAGTCAGGAGATGTCAACCGGATATCCTAATAACGAAACCGGGCATCCTACGAGATCCTATCAGATCATTCACCAGAATCCTATGTCTCTGATCGGATACAAGTGCTATGATTTCTGCAATCCGGCCTATTTCCTCAACGTGCAGTCGTTCATAACGGGTGAACTGGCAGAAGCTCTGCGGCGTAGTAATCCGGACGCTTCTGGCATTTTGCACTTTTCACTGCTCTCATGGTTCCGGCAAGCCTATGATGCGGATCATATCAAGCCTTGGCCTACTTATTATGCGCTCAAGCGTGCGCTGCAGCCCGTGCTCGTCAGTGCTGAAATTTGGGGGCGGCATCTTTATGCAGGCGAGAAACTGCCAGCGCGCATCTGTATTGTCAATGACAAAGAGGATGGTACTGTGTTGCAGCCTTCCCTGCTCACATGGACGATCGTAGACCGGGATGGAAGGGAACTGACACGAGGTACAGAAACCATTCCGGCTATCCGGCATTATGTTCACCATTGGATAGAACCAGCCATCCTGCTCCCAGCTTCGTTGCCGGAAGATAAGACAGATGTGCGGCTGCTCCTGTCGTTGAGTGAAAACGGGCGGGTGGTCTCTAAGAATCAATATGATCTTCTTTTAGTTAACAGGCGATCTTTGGTCGGCCTATGCAAATCCCAAAAAATTCAACTCTTGGATAATGAGCTGACCTCCCAAGTTTTCGATGAATTAGGTATTCAATACCGGAAGGCAGCTACAATTGCTCAGTTGGTCAAAGGCAGACCGTCCGTAGCTGTCATCTCTGACAACAGGTCGCTTTCCGAGGGTGATCTGAAGTTACTCAAAACCTTCGTGAAACGCGGCGGAAAAATGCTCTTGCTCAATGCGAACGAGGTTGCCAAACAGCTGTTTCCGGATTATATCCGCGGTTGGATTGAGCCGACAGAAGGTGACATCACTTATATGGAACGTGAAGACGATGCTGTATTTGATGGAATTGAGCCTTTGGAACTGAGATATTTCAACAACAATAAGCGTGAAATACCCAAGGCGTGCAATACGACTCTCCAGATTAACCGTAACGAGCAGGTTACCGAATTGGGTGGCCAGATGAAAATTCATGCCTATATTGATGGTGGAAAACCTGAACTGCGTATCAAGCGTATTGATTCCATGAGAGGTTTTACTTTGGTGAGAGTGAAGGATGGAGCAGGTTCGGCATTAATATCAACCATGTGTACAGAGAAGGCTGGGACCGATCCCGTAGCGGCCCGGCTGCTGATCAACCTGCTGAACGGCTAAGCCCTTTCCGGCCATTCCCGGAATTTCGGGAATGGCCGGATGGAGGTCTGTGCGATGATGCTGTATGATAATATAACCTCTTAATAAAACATATCATGAGAGAGCAATGCGAAATCAGAAAACTGATGCTTTTATTGCTGACTGTCAGTATGACAGTGGGTGCACAGCAAGTTCAACAAGTGCCATTGAGAGCAGTCTATCATACACCCGCTACAAGTTGGGAAAATGAGGCCCTGCCGATAGGTAATGGTTATATGGGTGCCATGGTCTATGGCGGAGTATATAGTGATTTGATACAGACTAACGAAAAAACGCTATGGTCTGGAGGGCCTGGGCAGGATGCCGCTTATAACGGTGGCCATAAGCGGACACCTGCAGAGAATCACCGGATTTATCACAAGGCTCAGGTCGATCTGCAAGAAGCTGCCGTCAAGTTCTCACAAACGAAGGCTGCTTACAAGAACTCAGATGGAAAGGTAGTAACCAACGACTATGATGAAAGTATTGCTACGGCTGACATTGTCAATAATTTCGGTGGAGACAAAGCCTATTTCGGTTCTTTCCAGACCATGAGTAACATAACGGTTGATGACTTGAACCACGCAACGATTGATGGTTCGAGCATCTATGCCAACTATGATAACCGCAAGAATGCAGGTGAGCGTGCCATTAATTTGTTTGATGGCAACAAAGGAAATAAGTGGTTTGCCGATGACGATGCTTGTACGGTCGACAAGAAGTTTCCGATCTTTATCACATGGAGTTATTACGGTGCTCCAACCGTGACCGGCTACAGTGTCACCTCCGCAAACGACATGCCGGGACGCGACCCCAAGCATTGGATCCTGTATGGATCAAAAGATGGACTGCAATACAACAAGATAGATGAGCAGAACGGGCTGTTTTGGAATGAGCAACGGAATACAACCGTCACTTTCAAAGCTAATTTCAGCGGCTATCGTTTTTTCAAGTTTGAGATTCTTGAATTGGTCGACAATAGCCAGAAACCTCAATTGGCGGAAATCGGCTTCCTGACAGCTTCCACCTATGCAAACTATACGAGAATGCTCGATATTGACCATTCGCTTTTGACAATCAATTATGATGATTCGGGCATCAGCTATTCACGTGAGTATTTCATGAGCTATCCGGACCGTGTCATGGTGATCCGTTTGAAGGCCAACAGACCGTTCTCAAAGAGAATCTCGATAGATTGTCCTCATGCAGACAAAACCTTGGAGGCCTCTGATCATACGATCACGTTGACCGGTTATCCTACCGGAAGACGCAATAACCCTAACTGGAAGCAGGGTTTGAGATTCGCACAGATCGTGCGGATTGCCAGTACGGACGGAACGGTTGCTGTTGACGGCAACGCCATTGCCGTGACGAGTGCACGTGAGATCGTACTGCTCATGTCGGCTGCGACCAACTATCAGCAATGCATGGATGACAGCTACGATTACTTCTCTGATGAGGATCCTCTGGCCAAAGTGCAGATGATAGTCTCTGAAGCGGCCTCCAAATCTTATGAGACCTTGTTGGCTCGCCATCAGGAGGACTATCAGTCGCTTTATGATCGGATGAAGTTGAATCTCAATGTATCTGCTGCACCAGCAGCTTCCACGGATCAACTGTTGGCCGCAATGAGCAACAGCACGGCCACCTTGGATCAATGCAACTATCTGGAGACGTTGTATTACCAGTTTGGGCGTTACCTGCTGATCTCGTCTTCCCGTCAAGGCTCCCTGCCGGCCAACCTGCAAGGGGTTTGGGGACAAAGCCTGAACAATCCCTGGAATGCTGACTACCATACGAATATCAATGTCGAAATGAACTACTGGCCTGCCGAACAGACCAACCTCGCGGAATGTCACATGCCTATGATAGAGTTTGTTCAGAGTCTCGTACCACGTGGGAAATATACTGCCACCTATTATTATTGTAAGCCTGACGGTGTCTCGCCGGTTCGGGGATGGGCCTGCAATCACGAGGTGAACATCTGGGGAAATACGGCGCCGGGGGAGTCTTCGGCCCACTTCTTCCCCCAGGGTGCAATCTGGATGTGTCAGGATATCTGGGAGCATTACCTGTTTACGATGGACAAGGTCTTCTTGGAGAAATACTACGACACGATGCTTCAGGCTGCATTGTTCTGGGTTGACAATCTTTGGACAGATTCACGGGATGGGAAACTCGTATGTAATCCATCTTATTCACCTGAACATGGAGCTTTCTCTCTTGGTTGTTCCACCAGTCAGGCTATGGTTCAGGAGATGTTTGATATGATGATCAAGGCCAGCAAAGCGCTTGGCCGGGAAAGCGATTCCGAGATCGTAGAGATTAAGAATGCCATGGCGCGTCTGTCAGGACCGCAGATTGGTCTTGGCGGGCAATTCATGGAGTGGAAAGATGAAGTGACTAAAGACATTACAGGAGACGGGCATCATCGCCACACGAACCATCTTTTCTGGCTTCATCCCGGATCTCAGATCGTTGCGGGAAGATCTGCTCAGGATGATCTGTATGCCAAAGCTATGAAGGTAACCCTGAACACCCGGGGAGATGAAGGCACTGGATGGAGCCGTGCATGGAAACTTAACTTCTGGGCTCGTCTGCATGATGGCGAACGCGCACATAAACTGTTGCAAAGTGCAATGCACCTGACGACGCCAAGTTCAGGCGTAGGAGGTGTTTATCCGAATCTCTTCGATGCGCATCCCCCTTTCCAGATTGATGGTAATTTTGGCGTTACTTCGGGAGTTGCAGAGATGCTGTTGCAAAGCCAGGGCGGATATATCGAACTCCTGCCGGCCCTTCCATTTAGTTGGATGAGTGGTTCATTCTCTGGCCTGAAGGCTCGTGGCAACTTTGAAGTCAGTGCTTCCTGGTCTGACGGAAAACTGATGACGGCTTCGATCAAATCTCGGGCAGGAGAGACTTGCGTGATCAAATACCCGGGTGCAAAAGACTTTTCTGTCAGCGGTACTGCCATTACCGTGATCTCAGATAATATGATTTCATTCCCCACCCAAAAAGGGATGACTTACGATCTGCGCACTACAACCGGCATACAGACAATGGCTGTAGCAGAGGAACATGGAAAAGTCTACAATCTAAGTGGTATGCTTATGCAGGATAAGGCTGACAATATAGCAGACCTGCACCGCGGCATCTACGTACTGAAGGGTAAAAAGGTCGTCGTAGAGTAGCTCTTTGGAGGCTCAATAGCTATGCTTTGCACAGTCAAGAAGCATGCTCTTGGGCTTCAAGGGCTATCTTCCGGGGGAAGTGTATATGATATTGATGACAACAAATACATGATAACTATGACTATTTGGAATCGCTTGAAACCACGTGAATATGTGATATTTAGAAATCTGGCCGGGCTTCTTTTGCTGGTGATGGCAATAAGTGGGTCTGCTCAAGACAAGACTAAGTTCGTGGATGTTTTTATCGGCACGGGAGGTCATGGGCATACTTTCCCTGGAGCCGTGCTGCCCCACGGAATGGTCCAGCTCAGCCCGGATACTCGGCTTGACGGGTGGGATGCCTGTGGAGGATACCACTATTCTGACCATACCCTTATGGGATTCAGTCATACTCATCTGAATGGAACCGGTATCGGAGATCTCGGTGACGTGGTTTTCATGCCGATGACACGAGAGGAGAAGCTGAACTCCTTGGCAAGATCGACTTTTTCACATGATCAGGAGACGGCTCGTCCAGGTTATTACCAAGTGATGTTGCTGGACGATCAAATCAATGCGGAACTGACAGCCACAAAGCGTACAGGGATGCATCGTTACACTTATCCGGACCGGCAGAATGCCCGCTTGCTCATAGATCTGTCCACTACGATTCACAGCCGGCGTCATCCTGTGGAACAGATATGGATTGTCAATGATCATACGGTAGCCGGAATGAAGTATTCCGAAGGTTGGGCTCCGCAGCGGGTTATCTATTTCTATGCAGAATTCTCCCAGCCTTTCACGGCTTCTCTATATAATCGTAAAGGTCTTCTGAAAGGGCAACGGCGTGTGACGGATGAGACCGTGAAAGCACTGTTGCACTTCCGCCGTCTAAGCACGGAGCGTCAGGTCATTGCGAAAGTTGGTTTGTCTGCTGTCGATGCAGAAGGGGCAAAGCGCAATCTGCATGCTGAGAATCCCGGATGGGATTTTGATCATGTTGCCGGACTTGCACAGGATGAATGGAACAAGCAACTCGGGAGGATAGAGGTGGAGACTTCTGCTATAGATCAGAAGAAGATATTTTATACAGCTTTCTATCATGCCATGATCCAACCCTGCATCTTTTCGGATGTCGACGGCAGATACCGCACGATGAGTATGTCCGTTGCCCAGGATAAGGACTATACCAATTATACGATCTTCTCCCTGTGGGACACTTTCCGGGCCGTTCATCCATTTTACACGATCATTGCTCCAACCTTCGATGAGGCTTTGATCCGCTCTTTGCTCCGCAAATATGACGAACAGGGTATATTGCCGAGATGGGAGCTCCATTCAGCCGAGACGGGTTGCATGATCGGCTATCATGCCGTTTCTATCATTGCTGACGCCATGATGAAAGGACTGCAAGACTTTGATCAGGCAAAGGCGTTGGAAGCCTGTATCCGGTCTTCAGTCTTCGATACAGTCAATGTCTCTATGTTCATGGATCCTGATGTGCTTCATTCCCGGATGTCTTCCCGGTCGCTCCAATTCAAGAACGTGCAAGGCTTTATCCCTTGTGACCAGTTCACAGGATCCGTATCTAAAGGCTTGGAAGAGGCCTATAACGACTGGCTCATCGCTCAAATGGCCAAGAGATCAGGGCGCATGGACGTTTATCAGCAATATATCCGTTGGGGACAGAACTATAAAAACTATTTTGATGCAAAGACAAAATTCATGCGTCCACGTCTTTCAAACGGAGCGTGGAAAGTGCCTTACAGACCGACTGATGTAAACCGTCGGAATGACTATGTAGAGGGTAATGGCTGGCAATGGACTTGGTTTGTCCCTCATGACATCGAGGGACTGATCCGATTGATGGGTGGAAAGAAAGCGTTCGAAAAGAAACTTGATGCGCTGTTCCATGTTTCCAGCCAAATCACCGGTGACGGAACTGCTGCCGACGTGACTGGCATGATCGGACAATATGCCCATGGCAATGAGCCAAGCCAGCATATTCCCTATATCTATAACCTCATCGGGAAGCCCCGGAAAACACAGGAGATTGTCGACTCGTTGCTATACGGGCAATACCGGGTGTCACCGGATGGGCTCTGTGGAAATGAAGATGTCGGTCAGATGTCGGCATGGTACCTGCTCAGTTCGATGGGGTTCTATTCGTTCTGTCCGGGTGTCCCGGTCTACGAGACTGGACGTCCGGTCTTTGATCGGGTAACGATCCATTTGGAAAACGGCAGGCTGTTTGTCATCAAGGCAATCAATAACAGCCGGAAAAACAAATATGTCAGCAAGCTGACATTGAACGGAAAGGTGCTGGATCATTATCGTTTCACGCATCAAGATCTGATGGATGGGGGAGAATTGGTGTTCTACATGCAGGGGAAATAGGGATGTTCCATGTCGACCGGACTGCCTTTCCCGCTTGCAGCATCTGCCTTCCCAATCCTTTGTAAGAGATCGAGAGAGTGGGTCAATGTGTTGAAGCGCCGTCGAAGTCTGCAGTTCTCTGCTGATCAGACAACAGCCCTCCTTTTACTGGAAGTCATAAGATCAATCTATTCAAAATACAATGAAAATCTCTAAAAACATTCTGTTATCTCTGGCTATTCTGTTTCCTGTTGTTGCTCGGGCAACGATCAAGCTGCCTTCCATGCTGGCGGACAACATGGTCTTACAGCAGCAGTCTCGGATAAGGTTATGGGGAACAGCCAAGGCCGGTACCAGGGTCACATTGTTCACATCATGGGACAAACGGACTTATTCAACAAAATCCGATCCTGAAGGGCGATGGGAAGTGGCGGTCCGTACTTCTGCGGCCGGTGGTCCCTATACCATTCGGATCAGCGATGGGACACCCTTGATACTGCAGAATATCATGTTAGGTGAAGTGTGGTTCTGCTCCGGACAGTCTAATATGGAGATGCCGATGCGGGGATTTGACCGTCAACCGTTAAAGGGTGGCAATGATCTGATCATCCGTGCCAAGGCTTCAACGCCGATTCGGATGTTTGTCTCCGACTCTATGGATGGGAAGTGGATCCGTCAGTGGAGCCGAACACCACAGGAGACCTGCGAGGGCCAATGGCTGACGAATACTTCCGGGAACGTGGCCGTTACCAGTGCGGTCGCCTATTACTTTGCCCGGTATATCCAAGATGTCCTTGAGGTTCCGGTAGGTATCATCATTTCCACATTGGGTGGATCCAAGATTGAGGCCTGGATGAGTAGGGAAGCTTTGGCTCCCTTCCACAAAGACCTGTCTGTCCTTGACGGAACGGGAGACGTCAACATCCATAGCGCCCCTTGCGGACTGTTCAATGCCAAGGTCAACCCGTTCACGGGAATGACAGTTCGTGGCTTCCTCTGGTATCAGGGCGAATCCAATATCGGCAATGCAGCAGAATATGCTGATCTGCAGACGGCAATGGTTCGCGACTGGAGGAAACGGTGGGGAGATGACAACCTGCCTTTCTATTTTGTGGAGATTGCCCCTTATCGTTATGAAGGTGTTGACAAGACGAGTTCAGCATACCTGCGGGAGGCCCAGCAGAAAGCCTATCATCAGATTCCCAACAGCGGTATCGTCACGACGCTCGACATCGGTTGGCCCGTATTCATTCATCCTGTCGAAAAGGCCCAGGTCGGCCAGCGCCTTGCCTGGTGGGCATTAGGGCAGACCTATGGGCGTAAGGGCTTCGAATACAAACCACCGATGTACCAGTCTATGGAGATCAAAGATGGAAAAATCTATATCAATGCCGAGAACATGGGCAATGGTCTCTGTCCCATGTGGACCTCATTAAAGGGGTTTGAAATAGCGGGTGAAGACCGTCACTTTTATCCGGCTTTCGCAGAGATTGAGGAACGTACCTGCCGTCTTGCCGTGTCCAATGTGAAGGTTCCTCATCCCGTTGCGGTCAGGTATGCGTGGCGAAACTGTCCGGAAGCCAGCGTGTTCAACATTCAGGGACTCCCGCTCATGCCTTTCAGGACTGATCAATGGTAAGTATCTAAAATATCAAATCAATCATCAAAATGAGAAACAAACATCTAATTCTTCTGATGTTGATAGGTTGCCTGTCCATGGCATTATCATCGCGTGCGCAACGTGTCACCTATCACCATGTGTTTGCCCCAAGTGAGGGACTGGTCAACCGTACTGAAAAGCCTTATCGGAGCGAGGTCTGTCTTAATGGCTACTGGGATTTCCAGGCAGTCGACCTGCCTTCTGACTATGTATATGGCAAGGGACAGGCCCCTGAATTGCCAAAGCCCGCGGACGATGGCTGGGATCCGGTGAAGATAAAGATTCCATCGCCATGGAATATCAATGACTTTGCCAATCGTGGCGTTATGGGACCCGACCATCGCAACTATCCTTCTTATCCGAAGAAATGGGAGCAGGTGGGAATGGCCTGGATGCGCAAGAAGGTCATCGTGCCGAAGGAATGGACGAATCAGGAGGTCCGGCTGTATTTCGAAGCTGTTGCTGGCAATACGGAGGTCTATGTCAATGGGAACAAAGTTGGCGAGAACTTTGATCTGTTCTTACCTTTCAGCTTTGATGTCACCCGCTACGTGCAGCCGGGTGAAACCGCTGAGATCCTTGTGGGCGTCAGGAGCCAGAAGCTGTTTGAAGACCGCTCGACAATCGGGCGGCGCATCGTTCCGGCAGGTTCCATGTGGGGTTATCACATCAATGGTATCTGGCAGGATGTCTATTTAGTAGCACTGCCAACAGTGAATATCCGGAATGTATATGTCAAGCCACTTGTCTCACAAAAGACATTGGAGATTGAAGTCACCGTGCAAAACTCATCCCAACGGGATGCAACGCTGCAGCTCGGTGGTACCGTCCGTGAGTGGATCAACCGTGCAGGTCTGGAGATCAATTCTGCACCTGTTCCCAACTGGCGGTTGGGCAATGTGGCGCTGAAAGTGGCTCCCTTGACGGTCAAGGTGAAAGCGGGAGCCACGGAGAAGGCGATTCTACGTGCCGCTGTCAAGGACGGAAGCCTTGACTTCTGGACACCGGAGAGCCCCAATCTTTATGCCTTACTCGTCAATGCTTCGGTAGGGAAGAAGACTTTTGACCTGAAATATGAGCGATTTGGATGGCGTGAGTGGACGTTCAACGGCACTCAGATGAGTCTGAACGGTAAGCCTTATACACTGCGGAGTGATTCATGGCACTTCATGGGAATTCCTCAGATGACCCGCCGTTATGCATGGGCTTGGTTCACGGCCATCAAGCATATGAACGGCAATGCCGTCAGGCTCCATGCCCAGGTCTATCCAAGGCTTTATCAGGATGTGGCCGACGAGATGGGTATCTGTATTCTTGACGAGACAGCCAACTGGGCCAGCGATGGTGGCCCGAAGCTTGACTCGCCGACCTTCTGGGCACATTCGCGTGATCATCTGCGCCGGTTTGTCGAGCGTGACCGCAATCATGCCTCTGTCTTCGGATGGAGCATCAGTAACGAAAACCAGCCGGTGATCCTCTATGTCTTCCAGCGCCCGGACCTCATGCCGCAGCAGAAGAAAGCCTGGGAGGAGTGGCGTGACATCGTCAGGGCGACAGACTCCACCCGCCCTTGGATATCTTCAGACGGCGAAGATGACGGTGACGGCATCCTGCCTGTGACAGTCGGTCACTACGGTGACCTCAACTCGATGAAGAAATGGCGTGATATCGGAAAGCCTTGGGGTATCGGTGAGACCGGGATGTGCTATTATGGTACGCCCGAGCAGGTGGCCAAGGTGAACGGCGAACGTGCCTATGAGTCGCAGGAAGCACGTATGGAGGGTTTAGCCACCGAATGCTATCAGCTTGTCAAGAGTATGCGTGAGATGGGGGCCGCTTATTCCACCGTGTTCAATATGGCATGGTATGGACTGAAGCCGCTGCCGTTGGGCAAGAAGAATCTGACGACTGCGCCAACCCTTGACGATGGTATCTTTTTTGATGAATACAAGGAAGGGGTTCCGGGTGTGCAGCCCGAGCGCGTGGGTCCCTATTGCTCTACTTTCAATCCAGGTTACGATCCTCAATTGCCACTCTATGAGACCTGGCCGCTCTATGATGCTTTACGCGCGGCCTATGCAGATGAGCCGGCATGGAGCAAATGGGCTGAGGCTGACAAGGAAAAATATGCCGTAGCCAAGGAACCGGAGCCGACAGAGCATTACCGGAACGTGGTCTTCGTAGGCGATGACAAGGGTAAGGTCAAGGCACTGTTTGATGCGCAGGGCGTCGAATTCTCCAAGAAGGTTTCTGATGCCGCTAATAGCCTTTACATCGTTGATGCCACGCAGCCTTTGGGCACTGAAGTGGTGCAGGCTATGCAGAAGAATATTGGCAAGGGAACAGATGTCTGGATCTGGGGACTGAATCCGGAGACCGCCTCTTCGTTTGCGC
>JALFRV010000079.1 GCA_022778905.1 Prevotella sp.
TTATGGTTGACTGACATGAAACGCTACAAACAACTCCTGCAGGTTCTGACTATTGTCCTGACCTCGCTGTCCTCCCCAGTCTTCGGCGGCAATTACGGCATCCGATTCGAGAAAGGAACCTGGAGCGAAGTGATCCGCAAAGCCGCAGATCAGCACAAGCTTGTCTTTGTTGACTTCTATACCGAATGGTGCGGACCTTGCCTCAACATGGCCGAGAACATTTTTACGCTCCCCGATGTGGGCCTGTTTTATAACGAGCACTTCATCTGCGTGCAGATCGATGCAGAACACGGGGAGGGCGTAGCCTTAGCCAACAAATGTGAAGTGCATGTCTATCCCACCTATTGCTTCATAGATCCCGTGTCGCAGAAGGTTGTTCACAGAAGTTCAAGCACACAGTCTGCGGAAACGTTTCTCGACACCGGAAGGAGCGCCTTGGATCCTAAGAGACATTCGGACTATCTGATCGATGGATATGCCCGCGGCAACCGGCAAAAGGATTTTCTGCTCCATTACATTGCTTACATGAAATCCATCTACAAGCGGGAAGCCGTCACACAGGCTTTCGAGCAGCTTATAGCTACAGGACACACATTGCATGATCCAGACGTATGGCGCACTTTCGTCACCTCTGTCAACGGTATCACGCCTTATCTGAAGGAAGTTTCGGCCCACTATGAAGACTACTGCCGCCACTACTCACAGCAAGAAGTGGACGCTAAACTATTTGCTGAAACAAGATATGGCAAGATCAGCGACATCGAGAGCCTGTGCAACTTCAAGGGAAAGCAGGTCAATCTCGACATGATAAGGGCAGAAAGAGCCGTCAATGAGTCGCAGTTCGACGCAGCAGAAAGCATTATCGACCGTTATCTTGCAGATTCAACCGCCGACAAGACCGAAGTGATGGATCGTCTGAAGTTCATGATGAACAGAGCAAGTTATTCTCTCAAGGATGCCATACCAGCATGGAAACTCAAATGCTTGGCCTATGCCCGATACTTAGCCTACAACTGGCCCGACCGCAAAGACGGCAGCGTGCACCAGCTCTATGCATCCATGATCGAACAACTGTCAGCTGACAAGAGCCTCCAAACTGCCATATCAGATCTGATAACAAGCCAGCCGGATTATGGAAACAAGACTTACACCATGCGCTCACCTAAACTAAAGATGAAACCGCGTAGATAAATTTACTCAACATAGTAATCCTATTCTGGATTCCATAGTCTCATCATCCAAAGTGGATATGCCTGACCAAACTTAGACAGACTTATCCACTTTTGCATGCATAACCTGCAAATCCATTCATGGACTTAAATTATCGGTATGTTCCACAGCCATCTATCAGCTCTGAAAAACGATTGCGGAGGAGGAATGAGGGCAAAAAAACGGGGCAAACGTCATATGAATGAAAGAAAGACAGAAAATCCCGCCAACACTCAAGAACAAACGGAAAAGACGACAGCGAATGCACATACGAACCACCCAAAAGTAAATCTCATGGACCGCTGCAGCGACCCAATCGGCTGCGGGCGTTCTTCATACGAAACAATCAAAAACAAATTACATGAACATCAGACTTTTACTGACGACGTGCGCCATCATGCCTGCGACCATGGCACTGCAGGCCCAATACCCTGTCATCCCCGATTCGATCAAGGCGCGTGCGGCCACGGAGGAGCACGCATGGAACGTGGCTTCCGACCGTGCATGGGTCCAAGCGCTGCCGCAGGTGCTCAAGGAGAGCCGCGAGGGACGCCCCTTCTGCCCCTGGGCTTCTGATCCGGGCGACCTGATCCGCGCTGAAATCCCGGCTTTCCCCGGGGCCGAAGGCGGAGGCATGTATACTCCGGGCGGACGCGGCGGACGCGTGATCGTCGTCACTTCGCTGGCCGATGACGGACCTGGAACGCTGCGCGAAGCCTGCGAGAGGGGCGGTGCGCGCATCATTGTGTTCAACGTTGCCGGCGTGATCCGCCTCAAGTCGCCCATCCGCGTGCGTGCTCCCTATGTCACGATTGCCGGACAGACGGCACCCGGCGACGGCATCTGCGTGACGGGCCAATCATTTCTGATCGACACGCATGATGTCATTATCCGCTATATGCGATTCCGCCGTGGCGCCACCGACGTAGCTTTCCGCGACGATGCGCTGGGCGGAAACGGCATCGGAAACATCATCATCGACCACGTCTCGTCGTCATGGGGATTGGATGAGAACATGTCCATGTATCGCCATGTCTACGCCCGGGGCGAGGACGGCAGCGGCCTGAAGCTCCCGACGGTCAACATCACCATCCAGAACTCCATCTTCTCCGAGGCCCTCGACGCCTACAACCACGCCTTCGGGTCCACGATCGGCGGACATAACAGCATGTTCGCGCGCAACCTCTGGGCCTGCAACATCAGCCGCAACTGCTCAATCGGCATGAATGGGGGCTTCAATTTCGTCAACAACGTGATCTTCAACTGGTGGAACAGGTCTGTCGACGGCGGCGACAATACCAGCCGCGTCAACATCATCAACAACTACTACAAGCCCGGCCCCATCACGCCCGCCGGCGAGCCGATCTCCTATCGGATCATCAAACCTGAGTTCGGACGCGGGCAGGGCGACGGTCTCGGCAAGCTCTATGTGACGGGCAACATCGTCGAAGGCAACGACCGCGTGACGGCCGACAACTGGGACGGAGGCGTACAGCCCGATGCCAGGAACGCCAAGGAACTGCTGGCGCAGATGCGGGTGGACCGTCCGTTCGACATGGCGCCGGTCTCCGTCATGGACACACGCAAGGCCTACGACTTCGTGCTGAGCCAGGTCGGATGCAGTTTCCCGCGCCGAGACGCCGTCGATGCGCGCATCGTCAACTTTGTCAAGACCGGTAAGCCTACCTTTGCGAGCGATGCCCGACCCTTCGTTTCGCCCTACGTGAAGCGCCGCCTGCCTGCCGACTCCTATCGGCAGGGCATCATCACCTCGCCTCAGCAGGTGGGCGGACTGCCCGAGTATAAAGGTACGCCCGTCGTCGACACCGACTCTGACGGCATGCCCGATGACTGGGAGCGGGCCAACGGGCTGAATCCGAGCGACCCGTCGGATGCCATCCGCGACTGCAACGGTGACGGATACACCAACATCGAAAAGTATATCAACGGCATAGACACCCGCACCCGCGTCGAGTGGAAGGACCTCCGCACCAACCGCGACACGATGGCCGGCCGCAAGGGCTTGCTCTGAGCCGCCGCGAACGCATGGAAGCGCGAGGGCGACAGGCGTGCTCCGGACTCGGTTCTGACGGACTATGCCGCTGCCGTCTCTGACATATTGAGAAGAATCCCCATCACAGTCGGCATTGCTGCCCTGTGGTGGGGATTTCCATCAACGGCCCTGTTGTCCGGCCCCGGACCTCGGCCGCTGCATCGTGATCAGCCGTTCGGAGGCCTCGTTGACGGTCAGTCGTCCCAGAGGCTCTTGCCTGCGGGAGTGCTTTCTGCTGTCTCCCAATCATCGAAGAAACTATTCTTCTTCGACAACTGGTCTTCCCAGCCTGACTCTTCCTGCACCGTTGAACCTGCCATCAGCAGCTTATCGATGTCAATAAGCTGTATTTCTGTTTCGGGGCAGATATAATCTTTCTTGTTTGTCTGTGTCATGACCTGCATCTGCTACGTGTGAATTATCTGAAAACAACTTTCTTTCCGCGGTGGATATAGATGCCCTTTCCGGGTCGATCCACCCTGACTCCCTGCAATGTGTAGTAGCTGTCGTCCTGCGATCGGCTTGACGCAGCCGACGCAGCTTCGTCTTCCGTCCTGACGTCATCTATCGCCGTGGTTTCCGGCAGATCATCCGTGAGGAACCCGATCATATAGAATGTCTTGGCGGCAGCCCCCGTCCCCGGGTCCGCATCGGTACCTGTGTGCGTGGCTATCTTACTGTCCAACTGCAGGTAAGCACTGTTCGCCTTCGGCTTCCCGCCTGCATAGGCTGATCCGTCTGCCATCTTCGTGCCCTGCTTCAGCACAAGATAGAAGCCCAGTCCGTTGACGTTTTCCTTCACCGCACCGGTGGTGCTGCCCTCCGGGTAGCTGACGGAGTAGCCCTTGGTGGACAGCATATAGTTGTAGAAATCAGTCCCATCAATGTTGGTTGTCTGGTCTACGTTGGCTGCAGGCGGCGTAACCACCCCCACGAGCCGGTTGTCGGCTGTCACCGTGTTGTCATTGATATCGGTCGTGAAGAGCGGCCATGTGGTCGCGGCAGATTCAACGACAGACGGTCGCAACATCACACCGGTACCGGCAGCCACACGGGGCACGGGAGCCGTAGTGAGCTGGGAGTTGTCGGCATTGACGCCTGTCACGGCATAGGCTTTCAGCTCTTTGCCGAGGAAAGTCTGTGCATAGTCATAGTTGACGGCATAGCTTCGTGCCTCAGTAGCGGCTCCCACGGCAGAGATCGGTTTCTCGTCGACGCTCACCCCGATACGATAGATGTCCACGCCTGCCACGTTCAGGGTCGCATCACCTGCGGCGGAGACCTGTGACATGTACACATCCGTTGCTCCGTCCACGGCCGCCAGATCGGTCCCACCGAGCGTGAGGGTCGCCCCGCTCTGCTTTTTGCCGTGCACATAGATCTTGGCATTGGCAGGCACACCGGCCATCGTGATCTGCTGCACCGCTCCTGCGGCTACGCTCAAGGCACCGTTCGAGCCTAATGTCACCTTGTTGTTATTGTCCGCAGTCATGGCGTTGAGCTTGACGCGCAATCCCTTTGCCTCCCTGATCACCGCGTTCCCGATCCACATTTCCGATCCTTCGACCTGCCGTTGCAGTCCATATGTCTCATCGACAGCCATCAGGCCGAGGATGCCGCTGTTATTGTTCTTCCAGTAGGAAGCATTGGATTGCGTAAAGGCAGTCAGCGTCTCCTCCGACGGGATCTTGCGTCCTTCTTCGCTGCGGCCCACAAAATCCCAGGTGTAAGGATAGCTGACCGTGGTCTGCATGCCCTTGTTGATGGCGACGGGCATTTCTTTCATGTCCACCACATAGCCGTTGGTCGACTTCAGCTTCTCCACAACGATGATCGTTCCGTAACCGCTTGTAACGGTCAAAGCACCTGCCGCTGTGATGGAAGCGGTCACCTCGCTCTGTGGCTTGAGTGAAAACTCCAAGGCCAACGGTCCTGACACGGCATTGATGTTGCCTCTGCCGGTCTCATAGGTCTCCGTTGCCAAGGTCTCAGGAGCCACACCATCTTTAACCATATAGTTGTAGAAGGTCGGCGCAGCCACATTTCCCGATTTCTTGATCAGGAGATCCGTGACGCCCACAGTGCCCGGGGCATAGAGCTGGATCTGGTCAATGTTGACCCATCCGTCCACATCTCCCTGAAGGGTCACATCGCCATCGGCCTTCACCTTGAACATCATCCAGCCTACATATTTGTTTCCTGCTGTCGGCGTACCGATCTCAAAGCCGGCGGTCATATCCGTGCCGTCGAGGTCAGTGAGGTTGGTAACCTTGACCATATTGCCCACACTTGGGCTGTATCTCTGCCATCTCACCTTGACATACTGTCCTGCTTTGACATCAGGAATCGTGATGACCGTCCCCCGCTTGATCGTCAATTTGTCAACAGAGGATACCTTCGTATAGGGCAAATAATATTTCTGGGCCGGTGACAAGCCGGTCGTGTCCGTGAGTGAAGCCGTTGCACCAAAGCCCTTTGCAGGTGTATTGATCAGCAGACCGGCCGTTGCGCTGACGAAATGTGCATTCACACCATCGAACGCGGAGCCGTTGGCCAATACGGGACTGTTTACTCTCGTGATGTTTTGGCTGGCATCTCTCGTGACGACTTTATACGCCAATGTCCAGTCGGTCTCTGCTTTCAATTCGTCGACAGGCATTGCCGTTGAATTGAACACCCATGTGTGCGACTGATAAGGCACCGAGATGACGTAATAAGCCGTGGAAGATCCCGATTGGGCTGTCACCTCCACGGCGCCTCCCGTGCCTGACATCGTCACCGCACCTGTACTTGCCACGATGCTTCCAGACATACCGCCCATGAACTTAGCGGAATAAGTCACGCCGCTGACAGCCTCCCTGACAGTCTGCGTATACGCGGTGGCACCAGTCTTGAGGCGCACACTCTTGTTGGCAAAAGAGAGCGACGGCGCAAACTTGAATGAGGTGAGACTGAACCAGTTTTGAGGATTCGTATAGAGATAATAGACCGTTCCTGCCGTGAGTTGCCAATAGCCATGCTGCTGCGAGCCTGTTGCCGCGGCAAGGGTTCCAACCTGTGTGCCGTTCTCCGTGGTGAGCACAAGGGGCTGGGTGGTATCGGTGAAATAGCCCCAGACATCCAGCCAGCCATTGGTTTCAGGTGTGAACTTGTAGAAAGAACCCATCGTGGGGTAGTTTCCGGACTTGTAGACAAACGAATAGCCATTCGTATCGATGGTCGTCGCACCGATGCCGCCCCCTACACTCCGCACGACCGTCACCTCGCCATCCGTGCCAAACTGCGCCGTGATGCCCGGAATGTCGGTCACGTGCTTGTCTCCAAGCTTGCCGGTACCGGTCAGTTCGTAGGTATTGCCGCCGTTGATGCGGTAGGTGGCAGGATCAGCCTGAACGGTCACCGAGTAGGTTGCAGTTGCGCCGCCCGCGTCTGTTGCCGTGATGGAGGCCGTGCCTCCGTTGAGGAAACGCAGCTTGCCGGTAGACGAGTCCACCTGTATGATCTTCGTATTGCTGCTCGAATAGGTCACCGCACCTGTGCCCCCTGCGGCCTGCAGGCCGGCGGCGGTCAGGTCGATGAGCTGATAAGTGACAGACGTTTGGGTGAATGACAAGGCACCCGACACTGAGACCGACATTGTCAATGATAAGATCAGCGTGAGTAA
>JALFRV010000107.1 GCA_022778905.1 Prevotella sp.
GAAGGGATGATAGGAAAGTGTAAGGCGATAGCACACGGAGGCACGGCATTGGACTATATTTTCAGGGAGGGCAAGCTCGGTTGTCGGCTTGCCTTCCACAATCTTTGCAGCAGGGAGCCGAAGGCTATCCATGAGGAAATGAAGGTGGTCAGCGACTACAACACACGGTGCAGGAACAAGTTCCTCCGCATCGAAATAGGTATCGCACCGCAGGACGAGAAGAAACTGCCTGTTTCTGAATTGATGAGGATTGCTCATCTGTTTGCCAAGCGAATGGGGCTTGACAATCACCAATGGGTAGCGGTAACACACAAGGACACCGATAACAGACATATCCACATCATTGCCAACCGCATCAGTCTGTATGGAGAGGTATATGACACCACTTTTGTGAGCAACAGGGCAGCGAGGGTGGCAGAGGACATCAGTAGGGAGAAAGGCTTGACCATCGCAAAGGAGGTCAAGGCGGAGAGGAAACATCAAAAGGTAAAAGCTAATCCCACAAGGGAGGAAGCAAAGAAAGAACTGCAAAGGATATGCTATACCCTGCTTGATAAATACAAAGGTACAGGCATCACGGGACATTCCATGTTCCTCTACGAACTGAACAAGAACGGTATTGCCATAGAGCGCATGAAGAACAAGCAGGATAAGGTCTATGGCTTGAAGTTCTCATACGGAGGACAATCTTTCAAGGCATCGGAAATTGGCAGGGAGTTCGGCTACCGTTCTCTGCAGAAGAACTTTGAACCAACTAATAAAGAAGAACTAAAGAAGCTACATCATACAACACAAAAACCAACCGAAAGGAAAGAACAGCATGCCGCAGGTTATCAACTTGTTCCTCCAAGCCGTTCCTCTATCTCACGAGACAATGACATTACACGAGTGCAGAATCCCATTGGTGCCGTGGCAGACACCATTGTTAGCGCTGCCGATGAAGTTGTGGAAGGGTTGGGCGATTTGATTACACCAACCACACAGGGCGATGACTATGCCGAAACAGCATGGCAGCGCAAACTCAGAAACCAAGTCAATAGAAAGAAGAGACGTGGAGGAGGAATATAAACATAGCAGCATACAAAAAGTGCAGAATAAAGAATATCTCATCAAAAACGCTTGTTATTCGGTAACAAAGTATTATCTTTGCAAACAGAATAACAAGCGTTCTTTGTTAGGCAGAAAACAGCGAAGCCAAGTAGTTCGCTCGTTTCTAAATCGTTACCAGTTTAGTTTATATAACAAGGTAACTTCTTTGTTTTCAATTAGATACATTTCGATAATTATCTCCTGTATGTATTGTTGCCCGGCATGCTATTGACTGCATGCAACGCCGGACACTCTGAACGAAAGAGGATCAAACAGTTTGCGGTTGCGTATGTATCTACACATGCAGAGGCTGGTGAGACCTATCATTGGAATCGGATTGAACGAAAGCAGAGCGGAGTACTGTACGGGAATAGGCACTGTGAGTATGCACAGGTTACGTTTTACGTATCACAAGAGAATGGTCAAGAACGGTTGGACACGCTTTATCTGCTGCTGTCTGACCGCTGCAAAAAACTTATAAACGTCTCCTCCCGTTGCGATGAGCATATAATACCCTATCCTACCGTTTCGGAACAAGATATCAAGGAGTTGGTCCAAAAGACCGTCACAGAGGAACTTCATCGTCATCCTACAGGTGCAGGAAGCAATATACATAACCTGATACACCATGTCATTGAAGATGAACTTAATAAAGAATAACATGAAAGGACAAGCGAACAAAAGAACAATAGGAACAGTGCTGCTGACCATTTGGGTCAGTTCCTCGCAGGCACAGACACCCACCGACTCGACCGTGACCCTCGGCGAGGTAATGGTAAAGGCGCACACCATGATCCGAAGACTCGACCGCACACTCTTCCTCCCCACCCGTGAGGCTAAGCGCAGCGCCTACAATCCCTACGACCTGATGTGCAGTATGACTATGCCTCATGTGCAGGTTGACCCGCTCGCCAAGACAGTATCGGCAAACGGTGGAGCGGTACAGCTGCGCATCAACGGCATCAAGGCTGCACAGACCGAGGTGGCTGCCCTCCTGCCCAAAGACATTGTGCGCATCGAACTGATTGAGAATCCGGGCAAGCGGTACGGCGACGAACAGCTCGGCGCAGTGATAGACATCATCGTGCGCAACCGGGATGCCGGCGGATTGATCAACATTCAGACCACCAACTCGCCTATCGTGGCTTTTGGCGAGAACACGCTTTCAGCCAAATATAACCAGGGACACGCCCAGTGGGGGGTGAGCTATTCGAACAACTATCGTGGACTGCACCACCAGCATACCGATAAGACCGAAGATTTCGTCCTCGGCAACACGACCATCCATCGCGTGCAGCAAGGACAGGACGACCGCTCTGACTGGAATGACCATACCGTGGATCTCTCCTACAACTATATCCTTCCTGACCGCTACACCTTCAATGCCGTACTACGCAGCTACTCAAAACAGGCACCCCATCAGGACGAGACAAGTCTCATCAACGACCGTATCACTGCCCATACGGCATTGCAGGCGCACAACTGGTCTCCATCGCTCGACCTCTATTTCCAGCGCACCCTGCCCCATCAGCAGACACTCTCCCTCAACCTCACGGGAACACTGATCAATGCTGACCGAAACCGCCGATACACCGAGACAATTACGCAGGTCAAGCCGCTCGCCGACATCGTGACCAATACCGAGGGCCGCAAGCGCAGCATCATCGCAGAGGCCATCTATGACAAGCAGTTCACCACCATCGCGCTGAGCGCTGGCTTACGCCATTACCAGATGCACGACCGCGACGAATATACGGGAGCAAGTCCGGTAGTGTCAGAGATGGATCAGTCGCGCTCTTCGTTCTTTGCCGAGATTCTGGGAAGATGGAAGATGCTGAACTATGGATTCAGTGCCGGGGCAACCCGCTCCTGGTTCAGCGAAAACGGCAAACACCAGACCTATTTCATCTTTACGCCTACTGTCAGACTCGCCATTGCACCCCACAAGAACGGGTATCTGAACTAACGCTTCTCCACCGACCCACAGTTGCCGTCGCTCTCTGCCATCACCGATGTGGAGCAGGCGCTGGATACCATCCAACTTGTGCGCGGCAACCCACTGCTGAAGACATACTGTGTCTATAGCCACTCACTCAACTATTCCTTGCATGCCGGGAAGTTCTTGGCGATGCTCACGACGACCTATGCCTGTCACCACCATCCCATTATGGAGCAACTCCTCGCAGAAGACAATCGGATCGTCCTGATGCAGGACAACCAAAAATCTTATCAGGTGTTGGATATCGCTCCGATGATAGCTTTCAACGCGCTCGACCTCTTCAGTTTGAAGAACGTCCTGACGATGAGCCTTGAAGTAGGCTTCAACAGGTATTGGAGCCGAGGAAACACCTATCGCCACTATTTTAATAATTTCTATTATAACGCCGTATTCTCACTCAGCTACAAGGAGTTGGGGCTGATGGGACAACTGCGCAAGAACCGAGACTACCTCCTTGGTGAAACTATCTATAAGGGTGAGAACATGACCGTCCTGATGGCCGTATGGAACCACGCGCGGCTTCAGTTAGGCGCCGGCATTCTGTTCCCTTTTGTCAACAACTTCCGCTCGGGCAAAGAGCGCCTGTCTGCCATCGCTCCCTGTCAATCATGGACCTATGCCAAGGAATCGGGCAATCTCTTTCTCCTCCGCCTCAACTATAACCTTGAATTCGGTAAGGCTTATCACACCCAAAGGAAACGGACCAACAACCGCGACACCGAGGACGGTATGTTAGGACTGTAAACAAGATCATGCAGGCTGCATATAGTCCGATGGCTGAGATAACCTGCCTTTCAGCACCGGATTATACCAGCCTTCACGTATCATATTTACCCGAGGCATTACCGCTTGTCCACATGCCCTGAAATGCAAGTGCAATGCTCCCATGCGCTTTGTGTCAATCATTGTTGCGCATGAAGCGGGCGCCGCCCTCGGCCATTATGGGAAAAGCGGAGGGCAAACGGATATTTCTCAGCCACCGATACCGACACGGAAGAATGGTTTCAACAATAAAATGAAAAACTATAACGTCAAAGATGATGAGATCGGAATATTTTTTGTAATTTTGCCCTTATCTAACAGGAATGATATTAATTCGTATAATTTTATGCTTACATTAAAGCTCATCAGTGAGGAAACTGAACGTGTCGTTAAAGGACTGCAAAAAAAACATTTTGCCGGAGCCCGCGAAGCCATTGAGAAGGTATTGGAATATGATAAACTGCGTAGAGAATCACAGCAACGCCTGGATCAGAACAAGCAGCAGCAAAACATGTTGTCCAAGCAGATCGGAAGTCTGATGAAAGATGGCAAAAAAGAGGAAGCCGCAAGGATCAAAGATGAAGTGGCAGCGTTGAAAGCTGTCGACAAAGCCCTCCAGGAAGTGATGGACAAGGCTCAGCAGGATATGACGGAGGTGTTGCTGACGATTCCAAACATTCCGAACGATGAGGTTCCTGAAGGTAAGGACGCAAGCGACAATGTTGTTGTAAAAGAAGGCGGGGAGAAACCCCAGTTGGAAGAAGACGCATTGTGCCATTGGGATCTGCTCAAGAAATTCAATTTGGTAGACTTTGATCTTGGCGTGAAGATCACTGGAGCCGGATTCCCTCTCTATATTGGCAAGATGGCCCGCTTCCAAAGAGCATTGGAGGCATTCTTCTTGGAAGAAGCCCGAAAGTCGGGCTACTTAGAGGTGCAGCCGCCTTATGTGGTCAACGAAGCCAGTGGGTATGGCACCGGCCAGTTGCCCGACAAGGAAGGGCAGATGTATCATGCCAATCTCGACAACCTTTACTTGATTCCAACGGCTGAAGTTCCTGTGACAAATATATACCGCGATGAGATCATAGACGAAAAAGAGTTGCCCATCAAGCGATGCGCATATTCTGCATGTTTCCGTCGCGAGGCCGGCTCTTACGGTAAGGACGTGCGTGGTCTGAACCGGCTGCATCAATTCGACAAGGTGGAAATCGTGCGCATCGACACACCAGAACATTCCTATCAAAGTCTCGCCGAAATGCTTGATCACGTAGAAGGATTGCTGAAAAAATTGGAGCTCCCCTATCACATCCTCCGGCTTTGTGGGGGCGACATGAGCTTTACCTCTGCCATCTGTTATGACTTTGAAGTGTGGAGCGCAGCTCAGCAACGTTGGTTGGAAGTCTCTTCGGTTTCCAATTTTGAAAGCTATCAGGCCAACCGCCTGCATTGCCGCTTCCGTAGGACAGATTCGAAGAAGCCGGAACTCTGCCATACCTTGAACGGTTCGGCGCTGGCATTACCGCGCATCGTTGCGGCCATCATTGAGAACAACCAGACTCCGGAGGGTATCCGGGTACCTAAGGTGCTCGTGCCCTATTGCGGTTTCGACATGCTGGACGACAAGAACTTTTAAAGATATCCTAAAATCCGCAACTATCATCCAATACACGATTAAGGGTAGATTTATGAGTCGTTAGTAGCAGCTTTCAGTAAAAAGCAACAGCACAACATCAATATGTAGCCACCATCCCCTTACCCCACGATGCGACTTGAGGT
>JALFRV010000135.1 GCA_022778905.1 Prevotella sp.
CCAGTTCCATCCGGAAAAGAGCGGAAAGGTAGGCGAGCAGATCCTCAAAAACTTCATTGACCTATGATAGAACTGATTCCTGCCATCGATCTGATTGACGGCCAGTGTGTCCGGTTGACCAAAGGAGACTACGCACAGAAGACCGTTTACGGTAACGATCCTGTCATCGTGGCCCGCCAGTTTGAATCGCTCGGATTCCAACGCCTGCACATCGTAGATCTCGATGGTGCCCGATCCAAGCACATTGTCAATAGTGCAGTGCTCAAGGCCATCACCTCCTCCACTTCCTTAGCGGTCGATTTCGGCGGAGGCATCAAGTCGGATGAGGATATAGAGAAGGCCTTTGACAACGGAGCATCTATGGTCACTGTGGGCAGTGTCGCAGCAACGGACCCGCAGTTGTTCCTCGGTTGGTTGGCCAAATACGGTGGTGACAGGCTGATCTTGGGTGCCGACGTCAGGGAAGGCAAGATCTCCATCAACGGATGGAAGGACAATTCCGGAGAGGATCTCATTCCTTTCCTCGAACGATATATCAGTCACGGCGTGACAAAAGTGCTCTGCACCGATATCTCGAAGGACGGTACGCTACAAGGACCCGCCATCCCTCTATACCGGGAAATCATGAAGCGGTTCCCGCAACTGCATCTGATCGCAAGCGGCGGTGTGTCTTCCGACGAGGACATCCTGCAACTTGAAGCAGCCGGCATACCCGCCGTGGTCTTTGGAAAGGCGTTCTATGAGGGCAGGATCCATGTGGAGAAACTAATGAAAAAGTAACGTGGAAGGATTAGCAAAACGTATCATTCCCTGCTTGGACGTCAAAGACGGCATGACCGTCAAAGGCACAAACTTTATCAACCTGCGGCAGGCAGGGGATCCGGTAGAACTGGGCAAAGCCTACAGTGATGCCGGGGCCGACGAGCTCGTGTTTCTCGACATCACGGCAAGCTATGAAGGCCGGAAGACCTTTACAGACATGGTGAGCCGGGTGGCGAAAGAAATCAACATCCCATTCACCGTCGGAGGAGGGATCAATGAGCTTGCTGACGTGGAGCGGCTGCTTTATGCCGGAGCCGACAAAGTGAGCGTCAACTCGGCTGCCATCCATCATCCGGAACTGATCAACCAGATCACCGGAAAGTTCGGATCGCAGGTTTGTGTCTGCGCCATTGACGCAAAGTTGGATGCGGAAGGCTGGTTCTGCTATGTCAAAGGCGGCCGCGAGCGCACCGCACTCAATCTTTTCGACTGGGCTAAGGAAGCGCAGGATCGTGGCGCCGGTGAGATCCTGTTCACGAGCATGAATCATGACGGCGTGAAGCACGGCTTTGCCAACGAGGCTTTAGCACGCTTGTCGGATGAGTTGTCCGTACCGGTCATTGCCAGTGGAGGAGCCGGATCGATGAGCCATTTCCTTGATGCATTCGTTGAAGGAAAAGCCGATGCGGCACTTGCAGCAAGCGTCTTCCACTTCGGCGAAATACAGATCCCGGACCTGAAGAAATACCTCCGTCAGCACGGAGTTAATGTCCGGCTTTAGCAGAGCTATCCTCTGGGCCGCCCAAAGGATACATATGGGCCGCCCAAAGCTATCCTTTCGGGCGCCCGGAGGATAGCTCTGCCGGAGCCTCATAAAATGAATAAGAATTGCACATATAATCGGAGACGAAAAGAATGGATATAGATTTTGAGAAGATGGGAGGCTTAGTGCCTGCAATCATACAGGATGCGGTCACAAAAAACGTACTGATGCTCGGTTTCATGAACCAAGAGGCCTACGACAAAACGATAGCTACGAAAAACGTGACCTTCTGGAGTCGGACGCGCCAATGCCTTTGGACGAAGGGAGAAACCTCGGGCAATTTCCTCCGGTTCGTCAGCATTCAGGTCGACTGCGATCAAGACACTCTGCTCGTAAAAGTCCATCCGCAGGGTCCGACCTGCCATAAGGGAACCGACACATGCTGGGGGGAGACCAACGAACGGAATCCCCTACTCTTCCTGTCTGAGCTCCAGGACTTCGTCGAGAAACGCCATCAGGATATGCCCAAGGACAGTTATACGACCAGCCTGTTCAACAAAGGCATCAACAAGATGGCGCAGAAATTAGGCGAAGAAGCCTTGGAAACGGTCATAGAAGCCACCAACGGCACCAAAGAACGTCTGGTCTATGAAGCGGCCGACATGTTTTACCATCTCATTGTGCTGCTCACCGACAAGGGACTTCGTATCGAAAATATTGCCGAGGAACTGCAGGCGCGCCATGATCCAGAATGGGATAAGCAGCGCAGACAAGCCAAGGCCAGCAACGTCAAATAAGAAATCTAACTTTTACAACTATGTTGATTGATTATCAAAAGGTTAACATATACCAGCAGGATGTCCAGATCCTGCATGACGTAGACTTCCATGCCGATGAAGGGGAGTTCATTTACATCATCGGAAAAGTAGGATCTGGCAAGAGCTCCCTGCTGAAGACGATCTATTGCGAACTCGATATTGACGACGAGGATGCAGAGACCGCAGAGGTTTTGGGACGCGACTTGAAGACCATCAAGCGTAAGGAGATTCCAGCACTGCGTAAGGAAATGGGGATCATATTCCAGGACTTCCAGCTGCTCCACGACCGTAGTGTCTATCAGAATCTGCGCTTCGTGCTGAGCGCTACGGGTTGGAAGGAAAAGGAAAAGATCAGTCAGCGCATCGACGAGGTGCTTAACGACGTTGGCATGCAGGACAAAAAAGACCAGATGCCGCATGAACTGTCTGGCGGAGAGCAGCAACGCATCGCCATTGCACGCGCCCTGCTCAATCATCCGAAGATGATCATAGCTGACGAACCGACCGGCAACTTAGATCCTGAAACAGCCGGAAGCATCATCCAGTTGCTGAAAAACATCACCCAAAGTGGGACGGCTGTCGTCATGTCAACGCACAACATCCCCATGTTGGACAAGTATTCGGGCATCGTCTACCGCTGCAAGGACGGCCGGATATCCGATGTGACGAAGGAATACAACAAGATGGATCTTACGGATGACGCCAGAACATCCGGCGAGGAAGCATGAAAAAGTAAATAACACATTAAAACATACGATTATGAAAGTAATGAAATTCGGAGGCACTTCTGTTGGCTCTCCTGATCGCATCAAGAATGTTGCATCGTTGATAACAAGCTCTGGCGAGCCCACATTCGTTGTACTTTCAGCCATGAGTGGTACGACGAACTCCCTGATCGAAATTTCTGACTATCTGTATAAGAAGAATCCCGAAGGGGCCAATGAGGTCATCAATTCGCTGGAGAAGAAATATGGACAGCACGTAGATGAACTTTACGCGACCGATGAATACAAGGAAAGCACCCGCAACTTCCTGCATGGCGAGTTTGACTATCTGCGCTCTTTCACGAAAGATCTGTTCACCTCGTTTGAGGAAAAGAGCATTGTCGCCCAGGGAGAGATCATCAGTACGAACATGATGGTCAACTACTTGAAGGAGATCGGGATCAATGCCGTGCTACTGAACGCATTGGATTTCATGCGCACAGACAAGAACGCTGAACCCGACTCGGCTTATATCAAGGAGAAACTGACCGCAATCATGAAAGAGAATGAAGGCTACCAGATCTACATCACGCAAGGTTTCATCTGCCGGAATGCCTATGGCGAGGTGGATAACCTGCAGCGCGGAGGATCCGACTATACGGCTTCGCTCATCGGGGCAGCCCTCCTTGCGGATGAAATTCAGATATGGACCGATATCGATGGCATGCACAACAATGATCCGCGCGTGGTAGATCACACTGAGGCAGTGCGTCAGCTCAACTTTGAGGAGGCTGCCGAGCTTGCCTATTTCGGTGCAAAGATCCTTCACCCCACATGTGTCCAGCCGGCCAAGTTTGCGGGTATTCCGGTTCGACTGAAGAACACCATGGATCCTAAAACCGAAGGAACGATCATCGACAACGTGATTGTCCGCGGCAAGATAAAGGCTGTTGCAGCCAAGGATAACATCACGGCCATCAAGATCAAGTCATCCCGAATGCTGCTTGCAACCGGTTTCCTGCGCAAGGTATTTGAGATCTTCGAAAGCTATCAGACCCCTATCGACATGATTGCCACATCTGAAGTAGGTGTCTCCATGAGCATAGACAACGACGCCCACTTAAATGAGATCGTCGATGAGTTGAAGAAATACGGCACTGTAACCGTCGACTCCGACATGTGCATCATCTGTGTCGTCGGCGATCTGGATTGGAGTAACCTCGGCTTTGAGACCTTGGCAACAGACGCAATGAAGAATATTCCGGTCCGAATGATTTCTTATGGAGGCAGCAACTACAACATTTCGTTCCTCATCAAGTCTGTGGACAAGAAACGGGCGCTGCAGAATCTAAGTGATACGCTCTTCAAATAAATATATGAAAGGTAATTTCCCGATAGATCGGTTTCAACAGATAGAAACACCATTTTATTATTATGATACGGACTTATTGAAGCGGACGCTGCTGGCTGTCAATCAAGAGGCTGGAAAGCACGACAACTTTCACGTCCATTATGCTGTCAAGGCGAATGCCAATCCCAAGGTCCTCAATGTCATATATCATGCCGGTTTAGGCGCCGATTGTGTAAGCGGCGGAGAGATCCAGGCTGCGCTGAATGCCGGATTTCCCGCCAGCAAGATCGTCTATGCAGGCGTTGGGAAAAGCGATTGGGAGATTAATCTGGGGTTAGACCGGGACATCTTCTGCTTCAATGTGGAAAGTATCGCGGAGTTGGAAGTGATCAACGAACTTGCCAAAGCACGGAACAAGATTGCCCGGATATGCCTCCGGATCAATCCGGATGTGGGTGCCCACACGCACGCAAATATCACGACCGGCTTGGCCGAGAATAAATTCGGCATCGCGATCCGTGATATGGAGTCGGCGATTGAAGAGACATTGGCCATGCCGAATATACATTTCATCGGGCTGCATTTCCACATCGGGTCCCAGATCCTTGACATGGGCGACTTCGAAGCCTTGTGTAACAGGATCAATGACCTGCAGGATGACTTGGCCAGACACCATGTCACGGTTCAGCATATCAATGTCGGAGGCGGTTTAGGAATCGACTATATCCATCCCAACAGAGTACCGATCCCAGATTTTGAGGATTACTTCCGGACATTCGGAAGACACCTGAAGCTCAGGCCCGGACAACATCTGCACTTCGAACTTGGACGCTCCATCGTAGCCCAATGCGGGACATTGATCACGCGGACGCTGTATGTGAAGCAGGGAACAAAGAAACAATTCGTCATCGTAGATGCCGGAATGACCGACCTCATCCGCCCTGCGCTCTATCAAGCCTATCACAAAATAGAGAATATCAGCAGCGAAGACTGCCATGAGACCTATGATGTCGTCGGCCCGATATGTGAATCCAGCGATGTCTTTGCAAAGGCCATCGACCTGAACAGGACACGTCGCGGAGATCTGATAGCGATCCGTTCAGCGGGTGCTTATGGTGAGATCATGGCAAGCCGGTATAATTGCCGTAAGCTGCCAAAGGGATATATAACCGAAGAATTATAATGCCCGTGCTATGATAATTGATGATCAGACCATCGTGTTGTGCATCGTCTTGCTTGTATTAGCCGTTGCATCCTCCTTGGCCAACCCGTTTTTCAGGTTCAAGACGCAGGTTCAGGAGCCGGTGTCCGATGACAGCATCCCTGCGAAAGGTCCTGCTGTCACCGTTCTGATCACCGTGCATGAGAATGCGCACGAATTGGACAAGCATCTGCCCATTCTGCTCTCGCAAGTCTATGAACCAGGTTATGAAGTGGTAGTTGTGGCAGAAAAAGGTGATGCTGAGGCCGAAAACGTGTTGAAGCGATATGGCCATCACCCTCATCTGTACACCACTTTCATTCCCGACTCATCGAAATACATGAGCCGTAAGAAGCTTGCGATTACTTTAGGAGTGAAAGCCGCCAAGAACGAATGGATCCTCTTGACAGAGCCTTTCAGTGCTCCACAGTCTGAAGAATGGCTGCAATCTATGGCCACGCATTGTGCTGAGGACAAGAATCTTGTCATCGGTTATTCAGGCTACTCGCCCGATTCGAAGGCCTTCCAGCGCTTTGAGCGGCTTCAAACTGCCTGCTATCTGATGAACAAAGACCGCAAGTCTGTTTCCTACAGGACGAACGGGACAAATCTGATGTTCAGGAAAAGCGAGTTCATGGAGCATCAGGGGTATCAGGGCAATCTGCATCTGCTTCGCGGAGAATTTGACTTCTTGGTCAACAAATATGCGCATCAGGGCGGCACCGCTCTTGCCCTGTCGCCTCTATCATGGGTCCGTGACGATGCTCCATCAGGCAAGTCCTGGAAAAACAAGCATCTTTTTTATTTGGAAACGCGCAAGTATTTGAAAAGAAGTTTCCCCGTTCGGTTTGCCTTCAACATTGACCAATGGATGCTGCATCTGAACTTCATAGCCCTCATCGCAGCGTTCGCTTTCTCAATCCTGACCCAGAGCTGGATTCTGTGCGGATGTGCAGCAGTGGCCACAGCCATCACCTTGACCTTGCGGATCATGTTTGCCAAGCGGATGATCAATCACTTCAGTGAGGAGATCCCGGGATGGAAGATCCTTCCGTATGAGCTCAGTATGGCAAGCCGCAACCTTGTTCATTTCATCCAGTACAAGCTTGCGGACAAGAATGATTTTACGAGTCATAAGCTATGAAGATACTGCTTTACATGCCAAGTCATATCGAGAAACGGAATGCCAACCAAGCGTTGACCTCCGTTTTGTTGCGTTGCTTGGCTCAAAAAGCAGAAATCAGCTATGCCTCTAAGTGGCCCTCCGAATGGAAGACCTATGACGTCATTCATGTATTTGGCTGTAGCGGAAGGCAGGGACCACGTCTGATCCGGAAGGCAAAGCATGAAAGAATCCCCACCGTATTGTCTCCATTGGGAGACCTGCAGCCCTGGAATAGCCTCGGGCATGGTCTCGGTAGCACCAAGCCAATGCGCATCCGTCAGCGTCAGATGACAATTGACGCCTCGGCTGTCCATCTGTGCAGTGTATGGGAACAGCAGCATTTTGAACAACTGAAATGGAATCCACGCACACAGCTGATTCAGAATACCGCCATCACTTCGATGACGAGCGAGGCACAGATGGCGGATTCGATGTTGAGACTCTATCAGAAAGCCATCGACTCAAATGCATACGCACAGATCGGGACGATGCAACGACGGGCCATCCTCCTGTTGCTTCAGGCCGGGATAGATGCAGAGAAAACGGATAATCCAGCTTATAAGGCAGAAACGGACCACATCATTCCCGTCCTCACACAAACCGATTGGAGAAACATCTGTCTATATGCGTATGACGAACAGATATTGGATCTCATCCAAATTGGACTCAAAAGAATACAATTTATTGCACCGAATATCGTTGTTGAAGATATCGAACGTTTTCCATCAACTTACCACTATGAAAAGAAACACCTTGAATCCAAAGCGCTGCCAGACAATCTCCTGAAGGCCCGAACCAGCCGGATCATCGAAGAGGGCGAGGACACCAACGTGAGAGAATTGGTCACAATGGTGCTGCATATCCGGCACGAAATCCGACATCATAACATGCCTCTCCTCCACTTGGCAGACCTTTACCGGAAGATGAAGTTCACCGACTATGATGAAGATGAATTTTACGACATGACCGTTCAATTGGGAATCGACACGTTCACCGCACGTCTCGTTTCCATATTGGAAGAAGAACTGGGGCTTACAGAAGGATTTCACCCGATCGAGGCCCGACAAGACAAAGAAACAAAACAGTTAACAAAAAACATCATCAAACTTTAATTAGCTAACAATATGACAACTATTCAGTACGACATTGAGAAGAACATCAGATACCTGCAACTGCTTTCGCAATCTTTTCCAACGATTGCTGACGCCAGCACAGAAATCATCAACCTGCAGGCTATCCTTAATCTGCCCAAGGGAACGGAGCACTTCTTAGCCGACATACATGGCGAGCATCAGGCCTTCCAGCATGTCCTGAAGAATGCCTCAGGTAACATCAAGCGCAAGGTGTCGGAACTTTTCGGCACGACACTGCGTGAGACCGAAAAAAGGGAACTGTGCACATTGATCTACTATCCGGAGCAAAAGTTAGAGATAGTCAAGGCTTCCGAGGATGACATAAACGACTGGTACCACATCACTTTACATCAATTAGTGGCAGTCTGCCGTGACGTATCGAGCAAGTACACACGCTCCAAGGTGCGTAAATCTCTTCCTTCCGACTTCAGCTATATCATCCAGGAGTTGCTCCACGAGCGGACTGAGGACACCAATAAGACGGCCTATGTGAATGTCATCATTGATACGATCATATCCACCGGACGTGCCGATGACTTCATCATCGCATTGGCCAACGTGATCCAGCGCTTGTCCATCGATCAGCTGCATATCCTCGGCGACATGTACGATCGTGGTCCCGGCGCCCACATCATCATGGATACGATGGCCAAATATCATGACTGGGATATCACCTGGGGCAATCACGACATGCTTTGGATGGGAGCATGTGCTGGCAATGAAGCCTGTATCTGCAACGTCATCCGGCTGTCACTGCGATACGCGAACCTTGCAACTTTGGAAGAGGGATATGGCATCAACTTGGTGCCCTTGGCTACTTTTGCCATGGAAACCTATAAGGACGATCCCTGCAAGGAGTTCAAGCCCAAGTTGAGCGGGGGGTCTGCGAAGATGGATGACAAGACACAACGCCTCACGGCGCAAATGCACAAGGCCATCGCCATCATCCAGTTCAAGCTGGAAGCACAGATCTGTGAGCGCCATCCGGAATGGAACATGCAGGACCGGGCGCTCTTTAACAACATTGATTATGACAAGGGAACCATCCGCGTTGATGGCAAGGAGTACCAGCTCAGGAGTAATTACTTCCCCACGATAGATCCCAAACACCCGAACAAGCTCACAGCCGAAGAACAGTTGCTCATGTACAAGCTGAGCCGCTCCTTCAAGGTCAGCGAGAAACTCCACGACCATATCAAACTGCTTCTCAGCCATGGCAGCATGTTCACCATCTGCAACAACAACCTCCTC
>JALFRV010000176.1 GCA_022778905.1 Prevotella sp.
ATTACCTCAAGTCGCATCGTGGGGTAAGGGGATGGTGGCTACATATTGATGTTGTGCTGTTGCTTTTTACTGAAAGCTGCTACTAACGACTCATAAATCTACCCTTAATCGTGTATTGGATGATAGTTGCGGATTTTAGGGAAAAAAGGAATGATTCGGGCGTACAGTCATTATGGGCACGTGATGCCATTGGTCAAAATCAGAAGTACGCAGGAAATCAATATCACATGTTGTTTGAGAATCGGGCCGGTGCAGACTGTAGTTTGGCTAAAGGAAAGGTCACCGTTTCCACTGCCACAGGGGAATATATTGCAACATGGAAAATATTTCGACAGAATGGTAAAGTTGAGGCGGACATTGTCGTTGTGGCTGATATAACGGATCATATGAACACGAGAGGAGGCGAATCATATTCAGCGTGCGTCTCCCGCGTGTTTAGTTCAGCAAGGGCGGCATGTGATGCAGACCCAAAGTGTAAGGCACTTTGCGAAGCAGTTGACGCTCTTCGCGAGGAGCAGGTTGTACGGGAAGTATGGCGGCAGCAGCCGCGATAGCATGTATGTAATATTAAAAAAGCGTTATGATGAGAAAGAAGAAGATGGCAATCTTGCTGACAACCCTGATCGGGCTGTTTGTACCTACGGGTAATGTATGGGGACCGTATATAGTCTCCATCAATGATGACCCATTGTTGAAAAAGTAACGTTTCCGTGTCGCAATCTACGGCATATGCGTGCTCATTCTCGGATTTGCGAGTGGAGTGGTGTGCTGGTTGAAGCAGATCGACAATCTGAGCGATCAGCAGGGGTTACATTCGTCCTGGGTTTCGATACCGCTTTACGTATGGGGCGGGTTGATGTTGTTGCTGCCTGTTGTCGGTATCATCCTGCTGATGTTCAGGAAAGAATCTGCCTGATCCTTTTTTGACGGACTGCACCCTGGCTTTCTCGCAAAGTGAGAGGGCAGGGGTGATCCTTGTACCCGGCTGCCTGATGCTCTGCATGCTGCCTTTCTGAGGGAAGGAAAGCTGAGGCTGACAGGCTGCCTTTGCTGTCTTTCATGATTGGACTTTCTGCCGATGCCATCCCTTCATGGCAGCATTGTGCCGGGCGGCGGGCGTCTGCGGGCCGGTTGTTTCTGTCATGACACAAAAAAACGGGAACCATTTCTGATTCCCGATTCGAGCTCCCGGAACACTTTCCGGGGATATATGTCTGTAAGAGAGATTATACTACCGGTGTCCGCCGAATGGATTTCTGCCGTTGTCATAGTTGTTCTTCTTTGCACGGGTGCCGTCGGAGGCGTTGTCGAATGACCTCGACCTGTTGCCCTTGCCGTTGGAGCCGAACGCGCGGTTGTTCTTTTCGAAGGCTTTGTCTTTGTGTTTCATTTGCTTCTCGCTGCCGAATCCGTTGCGGTTGTCGTAGTTCTTATAGTTTCTGCCGTTGCCGAAAGCGCGGTCGTATTCATATCTGTTCCTGTCCTTTCCTTTGCCGAAAGCGTTTCCGTTGCTGCCATATCCACGGTCCATCCTGTTGTATGACCGGTTGTGGTTGTGCTTGTCTTTCACGACGACCACCGTCTGCCGGGCCGGTCTGTTCCATGTCCGGACCTCGTAGTATCTGTGATTGCCGTTGTGGAATCCACCCCGATAGGAGTAGTAAACTTTCGGATGCGGATAGTAGTAGTAACTTCTGTTGGTGTAGCGGCTGTATACCGGGAAGTACCATGTGTTGCTGCTCCAGTAGAACGGGCGGTAGAAGTAGGATGCCGCCGTATAGAGTGCATACTGCCAATTGGCGAGGACGTAGCTGAGGTCTGCGTTTCTGCGGGCCCAATAGTTGCCGTATAGATCGCCGGCATGCGATACGGCCATCATGTAGTCGAGGTTGATCTCATATGCGGCTTCATACTGTTCGTCGGTCAACTGAAGCTCATAGGCCATCTTGTCGGTGAGAAACAGGGCCTGCTTGCGTGCCTGCTTGTAACTCATTGCGGATGCTGCGGTAACCAAGGATATCATCAATGCTACCATCGTAAGTCTTAAAGCTTTCATAATCGTCGTATTTTTGGAGCTTCCTCAGTCTGTTCCCGGAGGTCGGATTTCAGTTGCTCGGTTAAACGTTTCTTTTCTTATCTCTGCCACAAAGATAGGCAATCATTCGTTTGCCGCAAAGGTGATCTTCCTATAAAGGATGAGGGATTCCCCTATATGTGTGCGGGATTTTCCGGCAGGGCGGCCATGGCGGGAGCTTCGGAGACCTTCCGGGGAACGCTTGAAAGGGCTCGGTCAGAATGGGTGAAAACGGCTGTGGGACGGGTGGGGCAGGGGTTGGGAGGAGGGTTGGACGGTGTCTTGCGGTTGGACGGTGCAAATAAACTGTTGATTTATATTAAATAATCGTTTTTAATAAGGTCTTTTTACCTTTTTTTATTACTTTTGCAACTAAGTAGACTTTATAACCGTCTTTGGTGCATGAAAGAATTGTTGCGATCCGTATTTTATCTTTTCCTGATAGCGCTGGTCACCATGTCGACCGGCTGTGGCAACGGCAAGAAGAAAGAGCTGAACCGTCTGTTGGTCGAACTGGCAGCTGCCGACCAGACCATTGATGCTTCCGACTGGAAGAAACTTACCGACTTTCTCGATGCGCAGAAAGTCAATTTCAAGGACTTATACGATGATGGAACGCTCGACGTGAAGGCTGTCGAGGACTATGTCAACGACTTTTTCGCCCACAGACGGCCGGCGCAGACCGTCCGTTTCATCGGAGTCGGCGGGCAGGAGCTGTCGTTCCATGTCTTCATAGAGCGCTCCGGGTCCATGACCCCGTATGATTCGCCGGCCGGAGACGGCTCATTCCATGCCGCCATCATGGCCCTGCGCAACAACCTGCCCGGCAATTCGAAGGTCGAGAACATCGGCGAACAGGGCTATACAGACTTCAGGAAGATCTTCGATCAGATCCTCAACCGCACCGGGAAAGACCAGATCTCGATCCTCGTGACCGATATGATCTATTCGGTCAAGGACATGAACGGCGTCAACCCGCAGAAGGTCTTCAACGAGGCCCAGGGCATGATCAACGCCGTATTCAAGGATGAAGTGAAGAAGAAGGCAATGCTCGTCATCAAGATGGACGGCTCTTACAACGGTCCTTACTATGCCTATGACAACAGCGTCAGGCAGTTCGACGGGCGCCGGCCTTACTATATCATCATCGTGGGTGACAATGACAGCATGAGCAGACTGACCATGGACAAGGAGCTCCTGTCGTTCTCGCGATTCACGGAGCTGAAAGGCTATGACAACATGTATCTCTTCGCAGCCAGCGAGATCTATCAGCCCTACTATTCGCTGCTGTTGAGCAATCCTGCCATCCGCGGCCGCTTCCAGCCCGAACGCGGACAGGAAGACCAGATCAAGGACATCAATGGTGTGGAGACAGACCGCAACAGCGGCGACATCCGCTTGGCGCTGGCCGTCGATCTCGGCCACATGCTGATCGATAAAGGCTATCTGACTGATCCCGCCAACTATCGGGTCGAGTCGGATGACGAGGTCACCATCAGGGAGATAAGGCCCATCAACGACAAGGATGTCACTCCGGCCGAAAAGAAATACCTCAACAAGGCGACACATATCTTCATCCTCGAGATGAAGCAGATGCGCAATGACCAGGAAGTCAGCGTGCAGCTCTTGAACCGCCTGCCCGCATGGGTGGAGGCGTCATCGGCCGACGATGACATCCACGGGCTGCAGCCGGGGACGACCTTCGGACTGAAATACCTCCTCCAAGGCATATACAACAGCTATCAGAAAAACACGGACGGGACGCCGTGTTACTTTGAGTTGAAAATGAAATTCAATGATTAAATAAGACATGAAGCATTCCATTCTGTTGATCGCAGGAATCCTCTTGACAGTGCTGTTCCTGATTTTCTCAACGCCACTCTTTGAATCCCTTTATTACGAACGCGAATTCTCCAACGAGATGTACAATCAGAATCTCTATCTGATCGTGGCCATCGTGACGGCTGTAGTGGCCTGGAGCCTTGCCGGCATCTATTATTATGTCATCAATTCGGTGAGCTTTTCGCGCTGGTATCATTGGCTCCTCATGCTGGCCGGAGCGGCTGTGCTGGCCCCGGTCATCAACTATACCTATCCAGACAGCATATTTTCCGACTTGGGATATGACTTCGGCGCGCAGCTCTTCAGCTTCTGCATGGTCAATCTGATGATCACTGCCGGGCTCTTTGTCATCGCCTCCTTCTCCGTCAGATGGTGGAGTTCCAATTGTCGTCACACTCCAATTCCAGAATAAAACATGAGACTTTTCCTGTTCTTAGTAGGAGGAACGGGCAGCCGGGTGATGCGTCCGCTGCTCATGCAGCTGGCCGCCGGCATCCATCCGGTGGACGAAAGCGGCCGCCCGATGCCCCTTGAGATCGTTCCGATCATCGTTGATCCGCATAAGGCAAACGAAGATTTGAAGCGCACTGATAATCTTTTGCGCTGGTATAAGCAGATCAGACAGGCGCTTTATGGTGAAGATGCCGATGTCCAGAGAGGCTTCTACTCCGTCAAGATATCCACTTTGAGCGACATATTGCCCAACGGATCAAACCTCAGTGACTCCTTCCTGTTCAACATGGGGGCCATTGAGTCGAAGAAATTCCAGGACTTTATCGGTTACTCAACACTCGACACGGCCAACCAGGCGCTTGCTTCGATGCTCTTTTCCAATTACCAGTTGGACACGAAAATGGACATCGGATTTGTCGGGAGTCCCAATATCGGGAGCGTGGCATTGAACCAGTTCAAGGACTCGGAGGAGTTCCGCCAGTTCTCGAACGTGTTTCAGAAGAACGATCGGGTATTCATCGTGAGTTCCATCTTCGGTGGGACCGGTGCCGCCGGCTATCCCATCATCGTCAAGAATATCCGCAACGCGGCCAACAACGCGATGATCAACAACCGCGGCGACTTGCGTGACGCACGCATTGGAGCACTCACCGTGTTGCCCTATTTCAACGTCCAGCAAGACGAGAACAGCCCTATCTCCCGCGCGGACTTCATCTCCAAGACCAAGAGTGCGCTGTTCTATTACCACGACAATCTCACCGGACTGCGCCAGAACGGCGTCGATCTGCCACTCTCGAAGATCAATGCCTGCTACTATGTGGGCGACGAGGTGCCTTCGAATCCCTATTTCAATGATCCCGGAGGCAACGGACAGCGCAACGACGC
>JALFRV010000178.1 GCA_022778905.1 Prevotella sp.
AAAAATAAAGGACGACTGGCCTACATGGCGATCTTCTTGGAGAAAGGAAACATCTCCGCCCTCATCACACCTGACACGTTCAAATTCACCGGGACTGAAAACAACGATGCCTACAAGGCGTTTTTAGATCAGGTCAACCCGGTCAACCAGCAGATCAGCGCCATGAACAGGACCTTGGACCAAGCCGTCCGGGCAGGAGAGTCACAGGAGAAGATGAATCAGATGAAAGACAGCATCAAAGTGCTCAAGGCCTGCCGGACCTCCATCACACAACAGGCTGCAAACGACAACATCCATAAGTACTTGGGTGCCCACCTTCTGAAGCAGATCTATTCAAGCTTACCCGTCCCTGAAGCCGTCAAACTGGTGGAATCCATCCCGGCTCAATGGATTCGGAACGACAAGGAACTGACAGCAATAGCTGAAGAACTGCGACAGGGCATGCTGACAGCCGAAGGACAACGGTTCGTGGATCTTGCTATGACAACACCCGCCGGAAAGCCCATCCGACTGTCTGACCATGCCGGAAAAGGCAAGATTGTGCTGGTCGACTTTTGGGCAAGCTGGTGCGGCCCATGCTGCCACGAGATCCCAGAGATTGCCAAACTCTACGAGAAATACAAGAACAAAGGGTTTGAGATTGTCGGTGTGTCGCTCGACAAGAATATCGATGCATGGAAGGCAGCCATCAAGCGGTTGGGCATCACATGGCCACAGATGTCCGATCTGAAGCAGTGGGGCTCGAAAGCCGTCAGCACCTACGCCGTCAAAGGCATACCCTTCACCATGCTGCTTGACCGCGACGGAAAGATTATCGCAAAGGACTTGCACGGCGAAGAGCTCAAAAATAAACTGGGCGAACTGCTCAACTAACCCCGCAAGGCTGCGTTCCGTCTTCCTGACAATCGCGTTCGGCACATCCCGTTGAGTGCATGCGCCCCACCCGAAATCCCCCGATCAGCTGCCCGCACCGAAGATCTTCGCATCAAGCACCGGACAGCTGAACGGGGGATTGTCATATTCCCTTGCGTCAAGAATGTCCGCCGAGTCACAGCGCTCCACCCTTTTACCCGCTTACCGGGACATCAAGGGCAACGGAGTAGACGTTGTATTGCCCACCCGAAAGATGCCTTTTGAGCAACCGTTCCTATCCTTCGGCCGACACATCCCGTGCCTTCAGCCAATCCCCGGCAGCCTCTATCTCCGCTCCCCCACGCCTACACGATAGGCAATTGATGCAGATTCACAGAAAAGAGGTCTGCCGAAGGCCATTCATTGGGTAAAAAGAGAGCGTGAAACGTAGTAGTGTAAAAGACTAAAGAACATGAAACATCCTACACCTGTCATTGCACTGCTTCTGGCATTTTCAGCTGCTCCGGTCTGCGCCCAGCAGATTCACGAGTCCGATTTTACCACGCACGAGCACCCGCGCGTCTTTGTCACCGATGCCGACCGCCCCATGCTCCAAGCGAAGATCCGCACGGTCAGCTGGGCCGGAGCGCTGTATGAAGACATCAAACGCGAGGTCGATCCGATCATGAAGATTCATGAGCAGAATCCGGGGTATGTCATTTCGAGGATGCAAATGCACTGGGAGCCGGGCAAGCACTACACGCACTTCTACACGCAGGGCAACTATATCCCGCGCCGAAGCGGCAACGCCAAGTATCCCACGGTGCGTCTGACCTACGGGCGGGCGGCCTCCCGTTCTGTCCCTTTGGCCCCTTTGGACAAGATCATACCCTATGGGGACGGCTCACTCACTATCCCCGCCGGCACGAAAACAGGCATCTACAAGATCACGGAGCATGGCGACGACATGCTGTCGCGTCTTGGATCGACGGCGAAGTATGACACTGTCGCGTTCGACCATACCGGACTGGGAACCGAAACGGTCAACAGGGCCTTCATACAGTTGGCTTGGAAAGCATCTGTCCTATACTACCTTACATCCGACAAGCGGTATGCACGGTTAGCGGCCGATATCCTTTGGACCTTTGTACGCGGCGCCGCGCAGCAGCTTCCTGTCAATCCGGACGAGCAAGGCGGCATCAACGGCTATCTGTCTTATGAGACTTTAGGCGACACACGCCACTTCGCGACTCTCCCCCTGGCCTATGACATGATCTATCATTATCTCCATGATGAATATTTCGACACCAAACAGTTCCGCCAGGGCATACCCGGCGAACCCTGGGCACCGCCACATCCGGAGGGGAAACAATGGGCCTTGAACCAATTCGAGATCATGTTCAAACGGCTGATTGACAACAAACTGCAACGTGGAGGCGGATTGATCGGCAACTGGAACCTGAACGAGCAGCAGTCGGCCATGCTCTATGCGCTGGCTTTAGACGCCGACTCCACCTATAAGGACGGCAAAGGAAGAGCCTACTATGTCAATCAACTGATCTACGGGCCCACCACACCCACGCATGGAGCCTATGCGGATGTGCTCCGTGCCAATATCAGCCCGTCCACCGGTCTCTGGCCGGAGGCGCCGGGAGGTTACGGTCAAAGCTCGATCTCACAGCTCATCAAGTTCGGCTACATCTACTATCGCAACGGGATCGACCTGCTTTCCCGCGATCCGCTGTTGCGCAAGATGTCTGCCGCCATGCCGCAGATGCTCTTCCCCAACGGATATGTCACCAATTTCGGAGATGCCACCTATTCGAAAATCAACACGGATCAGTTGGAACTGATGATCGCCTATTGCCACGCCAAAGGTGATCGCCCCGGCGAGCGGCAGTTTGCCGACCTGATGGGATATGCCGGCTCCCGCGACTTCCGCAATGAGTTCTGTCTGCCCCTGTTCTTTTATTTACCGGATATTCCGAAACCGGATCGGGCTCCAAGATTGGATCGTACCTCCTATTCGAAAGTATATTCCCTCATCTTCGAACGCAACAATGCCGCAGACCACCGTGATGCGCTGGCCTTCACCCTCGACGGCTATGGCCGCAACATGGGACACCACCAGCCCAACGGCATGAACATGGAGCTCTACGGACGAGGCCATGTGCTCGCGCCCGACCAAGGCATCGGACAGGACTATTGGAGCAAGGACACCCACGAATACAAGATCAACGTAGCCGGACACAATACGGTCAGCCCCAACGGATGCGGTGCGGACAACGACCTGCCGCAAGAGTTGGAGATCCGGCATGCCGAACCGGCGGTCATCGACGGCGGCAAACCGGACTTCGAGGTCTCCCCCTTCCATCAGTATGTGGAGGCCTTCAACCGTTTCACCACCAAGGAGGTCAACGCCGACCAGCAGCGGCTGCTTTCCATCGTCCGGACCTCTGCCAAGACAGGATACTTCGTGGACATCTTCCGCTCGCGCACCATCGGAGGCGAAGACCGTTACCATGACTATATCTACCACAACATGGGCACCTCGTCCGACATGCTTGATGCCGACGGAAAAGCCATGACCATGACCGACGAACCGCTCGATCCGGCTTCCGGAAAGGGATATTCGTTTTTCGAGACTTTAGGTTCTAAACGAACCACCGGAAACTTCTCCGTCGACTTCAATCTCGGCGTGGACAGCACGCACATGCGGATGTTCATGCCCGGAGAAAAGGGGCGCACGGTCTATCAGCTCCATTCCTTGTTCAATCATCGATACTACATCCCCGCGCTCCGCCGTCTTCCCGTGCCCGCCGTGATCGTCAGAAACGACGGAGAGGCATGGAACAGACCTTTCATCGCCGTGTTCGAGCCTTACGGAAATGGTGCCGAGCGACAGATCGAACAAGTCGAAAGGGAACAGACGGCCGATCAGCCGGGAGTGGACAAACTGACGGTCAGGCTGACGGACGGCGTGCGCAAGGATCGCATCCTCCACTGCACGGACAGCACCGTGACTGCCCACTATGCCGACATCCGCTTCCGCGGCACCTTTGCCGTGGTCAGCTACACGGGTCGGAGCATCACTGCGATCTATTTAGGCAATGCCACTTCGTTCCGCGCCAAGGGGATCCGCATCTCCGGCGAAGCACCTTTCGACGGATGGTTTGTCCTCGACCACGGTGTCTGGAAATGCCGTTCCCGCCAGCAGATCAATGTCAAGAGCAGGCGAAAGGCCATCCCTGCCGGTCTCTGACCGCTTATCTGCCTGCCCCGGGACATAGCAGCACGGGGCCTAAAAGACCGGAATCCTCGAGCGGGTCATCCTTTGTGTAAAATTTCCAAGGCAGGAACAGCACGCGCTCACGGTTGTCCGCTTCATCCGAAAGATACCATGCCGGTAACTGACGGATACGCCCATAAGCATCGTAGTCATAACGCTCGGGAAGGTGTTCGTCACCAATGATGCGGTTGACGAAGTTGTTTGTCACCCGTATCCGGAGGGTGTTCCCGCCCCGTTTCAGATAGCGGGTGACGTCAAGCGTGAAGGGCGCCTTCCACAGGATTGTGTCCCTTGATCCGTTGATGCTCACTTCAGCTACATGCTGCACATCACCCAGACTGAGCAGATAGCGCCAACCGGTCTGCAGTTTGTCTACGCTGAAAGTTTTAGAATAGGTAGCTGTCCCCGAGAAATGGCGCACATTGAAGTCGGGGAACACGGATAATGACACCAACGAATCAAGCATGAGATCCCGGGCCTTGCTCCATACAGGGAACGAAACGCCCCAATTCCGCGAGAGATCCAAGCAGACATCAGAGGGACGGGGATAACCTTTGTAATCCAAGGAGAGATCACCTTCAAAGCCCGAAGCGATCCTCTGCACGCTCCGACCATATCCTTCGCCCGACACGCATGTCCATTCCGACCGCACCCCTGTTGCCACAAGGCTGTCGCCTATCAGCAGGGACGGCGTATTATCCCTATACTGAATGCGGACGTGCGTCCATCCCGAGATGGGATGCAACCATCGAATGACTTCACGGCGCTGATCCTGATGATGTTCAAAGACCCGGATCCCGTTGGTCCCGGATGAATATCCAACCCGTGCAGTGTCACCTTCTCCGCCTGGCGGATCTATCACCATGCCACGCCCCGGAGCCGCACAGACCTCGGGGCGGATCCAATGGGAGATGGTGAAGGATGAAGGTTGCCGCCGGATCTGATGCGGCTTCACCACCGGGAGCCTCACAGGGTGACCCTCGCCTGGGGTGAATACGACAAACACACTGCCAACCTGCGAGAGCCGCAGATTGACATACGTCCTGCCGTCGCGCTCCTCATAGGCAACCGGAAGATCGGTTTCGCCCGTCTCCGCATTCCATATCGC
>JALFRV010000192.1 GCA_022778905.1 Prevotella sp.
CAAGGCGGGAGGTCCTGATGCAGAGAATAATCCCACCCTGCGTGCGCTCATTGCCACCTGCAAGCGCGAGAATATGCCTAAGGATAACGTAGAGAGAGCCATCAAGAACGCGATGGGTAAGGACCAGAGCGATTATAAGGAAGTTCCGTATGAAGGATATGGCCCCCACGGGATCGCCGTTTTCGTAGACACGCTGACCGACAACACCACACGCACGGTGGCAGATGTGCGCTCCGTATTCAACAAGTTCAATGGTAATTTGGGCACGCAGGGATCGTTAAGCTTCCTCTTTGACCATAAGGCTGTCTTCACTTTCAAGCTGAAGGACGGCGTGGAAATGGATGATCTGATCCTCAGTCTGATCGATTTTGGTGTGGATGATGAGTTTGATCTCGACGAAGAGGAGAATGAAGTGACCATCTACGGCGATCCCAAGAGCTTCGGCGATATCCAGAAATATCTCGAAGACAACGGATTCGAGATCACCAGTGCGGAGTTCACCCGCATCCCCAACGACCTGAAGGATGTCACACCCGAGCAGCGCGAGACGATCGACAAGATGGTCGAGAAGCTCGAGGAGTTTGATGACGTCCAGAATGTCTACACGAATATGAAGCCTGAAGAATAATTCTGGCGAAGCCGAATGTGGTCTTTGGCCGATCCGAAAATATTGAACCCGGAAATCAGATGCTCATTCTGTTTTCCGGGTTTAATGCTATTCTCACCTATTTAAGACGCCGGAAAGAAGTCAATTACTGGTAATCTTCCTTCGTAAAGACATCTTCATAGAGGACGACTTGCGGATTCTTTTCTGAGTGGCAGGTATAGCCGAAGTTGAAGCCGGCATCCTTGTAGGCCTTGATGTTGGTCGACTCGGCCAAGCTCTTGGCCAACTGCGTATGCAGGGCAGCCTTGTTTTGATTGATGATCTGTGCGTCGTCCATTCTCCCCGTCAGCGTGCAGTAGTAACGATAAGTCTTTGTTGATTTCTCGAAAACGATGCTGTCGGTTCTCGTGAAGTTCTCCACAGGCGTAGGGCAGTACTTTTCCGTGTACTCTTTCGCTTCGCGCGCGGCCCGGTCTTCAAGATTTTCGTGGCAGGAAACGAATGCGATCATCCCAAGTAACAATACTGCTGATTTTTTCATATTTGGTCCTATTTTTGGACAAAGTTACAAAGAATTGCCAAAAAATGATTATATTTGCACGTAAAAAAGTAAAAAGATGGAGCGGATAAGGAACTTTTGTATCATTGCTCATATAGATCATGGCAAGTCCACATTGGCTGATCGGCTGCTTGAATATACCAAGACTATTCAGATCACGGCAGGCCAGATGCTTGACAATATGGATTTGGAAAGGGAACGGGGCATTACGATCAAGAGCCACGCAATTCAGATGTCCTACAACGCTCAGGATGGTGAGGCCTATACGTTGAACTTGATTGACACGCCGGGACATGTCGACTTCTCCTATGAGGTGTCACGAAGCATAGCCGCATGTGAGGGTGCTTTGTTGGTCGTAGATGCCACACAGGGCGTGCAGGCGCAGACGATCAGCAATCTGTATATGGCGATCGAGCATAACTTAGAGATCATTCCGGTGATCAATAAGATCGATATGCCGTCTGCAATGCCTGATGAAGTGGAGGACGAGATCGTGGAACTGATCGGCTGTAAGCCCGAGGACATCATCCGTGCGTCCGGCAAGACGGGCGAAGGAGTGCCTTCCATTCTCGAGGCTGTGGTCAAGCGGATTCCTGCTCCTACAGGTCAGGTTGACGCTCCGTTGCAGGCTCTGATCTTCGACTCAATCTACAACAGCTTCCGTGGCATCATTACGCTCTGCAAAGTGGAGAACGGAGTGATCCGTAGAGGGGACAATGTGAAGTTCTTCAACACGGGTAAAGACTATACGGCAGATGAGGTGGGTGTGCTCAAAATGGATATGGTGCCGCGTGAGGAGCTTCGTACTGGCGACGTTGGATATATTATCAGTGGCATCAAGAATGCGACAGAAGTCAAGGTAGGTGATACGGTCACCCATGTCAGTCGGCCATGCCAGAAGGCGATCGAAGGCTTTCAGGAGGTCAAGCCGATGGTCTTTGCAGGTGTCTATCCCATTGAACCGGCCGAATATGAGAACCTTCGGGCATCGCTCGAGAAACTGCAGCTGAATGACGCCTCGCTGACTTTCCAACCTGAATCTTCGGTTGCTTTGGGCTTCGGATTTCGTTGCGGCTTCCTCGGCCTGCTCCATATGGAGATCGTACAGGAACGTCTCGACCGTGAATTCAATATGGATGTGATCACCACGGTGCCCAATGTTTCCTATCTGGTTTATGACAAGCATGGCAACGTGAAGGAAGTTCACAATCCTTCCGGGCTGCCCGAAGCTACGCTGATCGAGCATATAGAGGAACCCTATATCAAGGCTTCGATCATCACGTCTGCCAATTTCATCGGTCCGATCATGAAACTTTGTCTCGACAAGCGGGGTGAACTGATCAATCAGGAGTATGTCAGCGGCAACCGGGTGGAGTTGCATTTCGACCTCCCGTTGGGTGAGATCGTGATTGATTTCTATGACAAACTGAAGTCGATCAGCAAGGGCTATGCTTCCTTCGACTATCATATCAGCGGCTTCCGGCCATCCAAATTGGCTAAGTTGGACATGCTTCTCAACGGCGAACCCGTGGATGCGCTGTCCACATTGACCCATGAAGCCAATGCGGTCTCATTGGGAAGGCGGATGTGCGAGAAACTGAAGGACCTGATCCCGCGTCAGCAGTTCGACATTGCAATACAGGCTGCCATCGGCGCAAAGATCGTGGCGCGCGAGACCGTGAAGCAAGTACGCAAGGATGTGACGGCAAAATGCTACGGTGGAGATGTCAGCCGAAAGCGCAAGCTGCTTGAAAAGCAGAAGCGGGGAAAGAAACGTATGAAGCAAATCGGTAATGTCGAGGTGCCGCAGAAGGCATTCTTGGCCGTCTTGAAATTAGACTAATCGTTCAACACAACAAATTAAAGGAGTAAAGATGAGAGATTTAGCTATTACCAAAAGGGATATCGCAAGAGAATTGGCAAGGAAGTACAGTACGATGACGCATGAGGAGCTTGACGTGCTCGAAAGCATTATCGTACCGATGAAGTTTGCAAAGGGCGAGAAGATTCTTCGTGAAGGGCAGATCTGCAAGGACATTCTTTATATCGAAGAAGGTTTGGTCAGGCAGTATTATTTGAAGAAGGGGAGGGAACTGACGGAGCACATGGGCACTGAAGGCGGTATCATCATGTGCATCGAAAGCCTCTTCCGGGAAGAGCCTACACGTCTCGAGGTTGAGGCATTAGAACCAACCTACATCTACGCCCTTCCGAAACATAAGTTGGAGAGCATTGCCCTGCACAATGTAAATATCCAGATTCTCTATCGCAAAATACTCGAAGAGAGCCTGATCCTGTCTCAGGTCCATGCAGATCTGGTCCGTTTTGAGACGGCCTTGGATCGTTACAAGCGGATGTGCAAGATCATGCCGCAGGTGACATTGCGTGCTCCGCTGATCTATATAGCAAGCTACTTGCAGATGACGCCCGAAACGCTGTCGCGCGTGCGGGCTGCCCAACTCAACGAAGAACGCAGCAAATAGCGCTGCTTTCCGTCGCCCGTCAGTGTTCTATAGCTTTGGGACCGCTTTGGTTCCTCAAAGGTATAGCCAATGCCGATGGTGTCATAGAACGGCTGATCCTGTTCGTTTCAGTCATTCATAAGTGACATCCGTCCTTCACGGATCATGTCTTTTTTCTTTTTTACCAGTTTCTACAGGCAACTGATTTCCCCTTTTTCCATCTCTTGTCTGAAAGCTCTGGCATGGGTAGCGGTTATCTGTAGCTGCAGCGCATGTGTGGAATTCCCGAGTCAGCCCCTATATATAAAATAGGTGGTAATGCCCTAAACGGCTTCTTTTACGGCCTTGTCATTCATGCCGGTTGCGCCTCCGGCCGTCGTTGCCCTGCACTGTTTCAGGTGTATGGCAGAGGTCAATGGTGTTGATAGTTAAAAAGTTGAAAGTGGTAAACCAAAATATCGTTGCTTTGCTGTAGTCTGACGTCTCTTTCTGCCTGTTTGTGAGGATCCTGCGCAAGAATGTTCCGTATGGCCTGCCTGCTGCTTTCGGCCGCCACATTTTCTGCGTATAGTCTTTTGTTATGAATCGATGTGATGGCCTGTATTCCATATGAACCAATGGGATACGGCCGACTCCGACGAATTGCCCCCTACGTTTTCAGTCGCAGCCAGATATCGGAAAGGCTGCCGGAAGATAGCTTTTGGTCGGGCTTGTCTAACTTCCGTTTGATCCATCTGTATCGTTTGGCTCATCTACATGATAATTCATGTTTGATGAGACGATATGTTAAATAAAGGTAATTGGTATACCAAAATAAGCTGTATATGAACTTTAATATCTATATTTGTAAACCTAATAACTTGCTATGATCAGATCTGTTAATTTCACTTTGTGGTTCTTGTTGGGCTTCGCTGCCGATCTCGCAGGCCAGACGGTTGTCAGCACGGCGAAGGAATTTCAGTCGGCGGTGAGTCGTCTGAGTGCCGGCGAAACGTTAGTGCTTAAAGATGGAACCTACGACATCGGCAGCTGTAAGTTCCAGACCGTTGGTTCGGAGGCCACGCCCGTTCTTGTCAGGGCCGAACATGCAGGCGGTGTCACGCTTATAGGGAAGAGCTCGCTCACTTTGTCACGCGCTGCCTGGGTCACGGTCGAGGGTTTCGTCTTTGCGAGTGATGTGCTCACGGCAGTCAAGACAGAGTCCGCGCAGCATTGCCGGATCACCCAATGCACCTTCCGATTGACCGAGCCGGATGCGGGGACCAAGTATCCCTGGATCCGCATTGCAGCCTATTATGCTGATACGGAATGTCTGTCTGCTTCCAACCGGATAGATAACTGCCTGTTTGAGAACAAGTCGCGCACGGGCAACTATATCACCATTGAGGGGATAAACGGGCAACAAAGCCGGCATGATCTGATCGATCACAACACCTTCCGCAACATTTCACCCCGTGCGGAGAATGAGAAAGAAGCCATTCGGATAGGCGATTCGAGTGTCAGCAACAGTGATGGCTACACCGTTGTGGAGCATAATGTCTTTGAAGATTGTGACGGTGATCCGGAGATCGTTTCCGTCAAGTCGTGCCGCGACACCGTCCGGTCAAACACATTCCGTCGTTGTTGCGGGACCCTTTCTCTCCGCCAAGGCGTCCGTAGCTATGTGGCAGACAACGCCTTTTATGGTGAGGGGAAGACTGCCCTCGGTTATGACGGTAAGACGCAGATCGGATGCGGAGGGATCAGGGCATGCAGCCTCGGACACGTCATCGTCAACAACCACATGGAAGGTCTCACCGGCGACAAGTTCGATGCAGCCTTTGTCCTGACCAACGGTGATCTTGAAAACACCGAAGCGAATCTCAGCAGCAACCCCAGTGCACACTTCATTCCTGAGCAGATCCTGTTTGCATACAATACATTGAGGGACTGCAAGTCAAACATAGAGATCGGCTATAAGTACGCCAAGTCTCCCAAGAACGACACGATCGTCTGCAACACCATCATCGGCGCTGCCCCTTTCATGACCGTTTATACCGATGGGACGAAGCCGACTGCCTACTTCACGGAGCGTGCAGGCGGTGCGGCGTCCACGTTCGTGATCCATGACAATCTCCTTGTCGCGACACGCATTGAGCCCATCCGGCAACTTTCGTCGATGGCGCAAGATCCTGCTTACAACCTTGCCGGACAAACTGTGAGCGGCGGCGGGCGCGGGCTGGTCATTCGGAAGGGAAGAAAATACCTGCGATAAAAACCATTTAGGCAAGACGGATCATGCGATGCGAATCAGTTCAGCCATACTCCTCCCGGCTTTCAACAGCCCTCTTTTCCCGCCACCGACTCGTTGTCAGTGTGCTCCTGATGCACAGTCCTTAATGCCCTCGGCTCATCCTGAATCCTGAAAACATGAGAACAAGTTTACGACATATAGCCTTAATCGCCTTCACGGCTGCCTTCCCGACTGTCGCGGCAGCAGCCGTTGATCCGGATGGCACGCTGACAGCCGACGGACAATCGGCCGGGACCTACGACCTGATCATCGCCCGGGGCTATCAGGCCGAAGTTCCAGACACCTCGCGCGACCATGCTTCGGCGCCTTTCCAGCATATCCGGCAGATCTGGGACACGGATCTTGAAGCTTACTGTTTCCAGTTTCTGATCCACGCCTTGATCGATGATGACCGTGGACTGACGGATGTCACCGATCGCCAACGCAATGAGATCAAGACCTCGGCGAAGTCTCCGGCGTTCATGGTGGGGCAGGAAGGCGACTCTGTCGTCATGAGATGGAAGTTCAAGTTGCCGCTTGGGATGGTGACGACCAAGAAGTTTTGCCATGTCCATCAGCTCAAGGGGATCGACAACAAGGCCGGCACGGCCGATGTGGCGCACCCGTTGCTGACCTTCACATGCTGCACGGTGGGGAGCGGAAGCAGTCAGGAACTGCAGGTGCGATGGCAGGATCGACTCAACGAAAACGCAACGGTCTATCTTGCCCGGACCGATCTGAAGCCCCTGCTCGGCTGCTGGCTCGAGGCCGAAGAGCGGGTGCGCTATGGACGCAATGGATCTTACTCGCTGACAGTGAGGGACTTGACGACCGGGAAAGTGATCATCGACGTGCCCTGTAAGGCTTTGGACATGTGGCGTACTGACTGTGACGGGCTTCGCCCGAAGTGGGGGATCTACCGCTATATCGGCGACAACCGGAGCTTGGAAGGATACTTGCGGGACGAGGAAGTGCGCTTCGCCGACTTCTCCATTCGTCCTGTGGTCCCGGCTGACATCAAGTCTGTCACCGCCGCACCTTCTTCCGGCCGGTGCTTCGACCTCAGCGGGCGTCCGGTTTCGGGTTCTTCCGGCCGGGGAATCCTCCTTTGCAGAGGTCGGAAAATCATGAAAAAATAACGAATCACCGATAATCCTATGACGACAAAAAACATCTTTATGCTTGCCCTGTCCATGCTGTGGATCTGCGGTCAGGCCCAGACAACCGGGCAGGGGCAGCCTTCGGGCAGGCTCTTTGCCGACGGACAGAGCGATGACACCTATCAGCTCATGCGCAGCTGCGGTTACAATTACGAGGTGCCCGACGTCTCGCGCGGCCATGCGTCGAAACCTTTCCAGCATGTGCAGCAGACCTTTGACAAGACATTGGGCAAGAACGTGTTCCAGTTTTTCATTCATGCAGCGATCGATGATGACCGTGGACGGGCGAACGTGACTGACCGTCAGCGTGTCGAGATCAAGACCGACACCAAGTCACCTGCATCCATGGTGGGGCAGAAAGGGGAGACGCTGACGTTCAAATGGAAGTTCATGCTTCCCCGAAACTTTGTGACCACCAACCGCTTTTGCCACATCCATCAGTTGAAGGGACTTGACAACAAGGCCGGGGATGCTGATGTCGGCATGCCCCTGATCACGTTTACCTGCTACACGAAGACCGGTGGCAAGGAGACGATGGAAGTGCGTTACGACAACCGCAACGACGGTTCGGGCCAGACGACAGTGGCGAAGGCGCCGCTCGATGATTTCAAGGGCGAGTGGGTCGACGTGGTCGAAACGGTCGCCTTTGGCGAGAAAGGCAGTTACGAAGTGACGATCAGCCGGGTGAAAAACGGCAAGGTACTGTTGCAATATGCTGCCAAGGACATCGACATGTGGCGTTCGGACTGTGTCGGCATGCGTCCCAAGTGGGGCATCTATCGCTCCTTAGGCAAGGACGGAGAACAGCGTAACCTGCTGCGAGACGAAGAACTCCGGTTTGCGGACTTTGAAATTATCAAACACTGATACATACTATCCATCAATTAAAACCATGACTATGAGAACAATGTTTACCAAGATGCGGGCCGCTGCGAGCCTGCTTTTCCTCTTCGCGGCATCAGCGGGCTCTGCCCAGGGCTATTATTCCTATCAGCCTGGTGACTACAGCGCAAAGGGTATCACGGGTGGATATAAGGTCACCTCGGTGCCTAACATCACCATGACCTATGGCGGACAGATCAAGAGTGAGGGCAGCGCGGCCCCGGTCGACTTGAATCCTTACTTCAAAAGTTATACCAACGGCGCCAGCACACCACGCTTCACGGATGCTGACGGGAAGGTCGTGTCCACCTATACTGTGGACAATAAGCTGGTCCCGGACAGCGGCACCTATTACAAGTTTGAGCCTCTGAAGGATGGAAAGGTGGCGGTTTATGTGAATATGAACATTGACCGGCAGTTATATATCTGCAAGGCGGAAAGCCCGAAGAGCTGCTCCCCGGTGGCCGAATACCCCGAAGGCTATACGATGACCGCGAAGGAGAGCCGCGCCTACACTTTCAGTGTGTCTGCCGGGCAGGTCTACTATGTCTTCGGTGTCAACACTTCCGCCTCGCTGCTGGGCTTCATCTATGCCACGGAAGTCGTGGACGAGAATGCCGGCTACAATGCAGCCTTGGCCGGGCAGACGGCTTTCGCCCTCAACCGGACCATGGAACCGGGCGTATGGAATGCCGTTTGCTTCCCCTTCGGTCTGACGGGCAATGATTGCAAATATCTCTTCGGCGAAGGCTATTCGATAGCCAACTATGACACGCCGACTTCCTCTGGGAACGTCTATTCGTTCAAGAGCGCGACGACTTATGCCGCCGGTCGACCCGTCTTGGTGAAGCCCACGAAGGCGCTTGGCTCGACACTGCTGATTGCCACGCTGCAGGAAGCAGCCGCCGAGCAGCGTGGCAACAAGGATTGCGGTTATTATGTCGGTACGTATGAGCCGTTCAGCGCCACGGCCACTGATACCGACCTCTGGTTTCTGACCGCCGGTAATACCTTCGGCAAAGCATCGCAGGCAGGGAGCCTCAAGGGCTTCCGGGCCTACTTCAAGACGGTTGGTGAGACTGCTGTCGTGCCAACCTTAGTGATCGACGGCGTGACTACAGGACTTGTGCCCGTGTTCGATGAGGCCGGGACAAGTGCCATGGAAGATGCACCGGTCTTCAACCTGCAGGGACAGCGCGTCGCTGACGGACTGTCCGGGGTGCAGTCGCTTTCCAAGGGAATCTATGTGGTCAAGGGCCGGAAGTTTATCCGAAGATGACGAGTGCGGATTTTGCGGGTCTCACAGACTGACATTCTTCGGGGATGCTCCTGTTGGAGTGTCCCCGATTCTTTTTCCCTGAAATACAGCGGTTTAAGCCATTCAGATCTTCCTTTTCGGCAAGGTCAGAAGGCCGGAAAATGCAGCTGGCGGAGGCGGACGAATGGAGTGCCTTCCGCAGAGCTATCCTTTCGGGGGTCGAAAGGATAGCTTTGGGCCGCCCGGAGCATAGCTTTGGACAGCCCGGAGCATAGCTCTGCGCAGCCCATAAAAATGCACTGTCCCGGAGGCCTTGTTGGACCCGTTTTTCGGGATGTGTTTTGACAGCCTTTCACCCCTGTTCCGAAGCGCTGCGGATGACATTGTTTGCGGGCTGCGCTGGCGGGGTGGCGGGTCGGATGCTGGCTTGTTTCGGAAAGCCTGCTGCGTGCCGGGGTGGGAGCGGAAGGTGGAAAAGAAAACGGGAGAGCACCGATGTCGGTCTCTCCCGTTGATGTGTTGACAGTCTTGTTTGATCCGCGATATCCACCCTGATGAGATCCGCGGGCGTCGCGTGGCGTTACTTTATTAGCTGCCCATGCTTCCCGACTGCGTGTAAAGGAAGCGCTTGATGCTCCGCTTCGGAGTCTTCTCGAACTCTTCCTCGCGGATTCTGATCTCGGCGATCTTGCAGTATGCGGGCAGCTGCAGGTTCAGCTCCTTGCGGTTCTGCTCCATGATGTTCTTCAGATCCTCCGTGTTCAGGCCGATGTTCCGGGCCTCGTCAAAGTCGGGGACCACTAATCCGACGAGCTTTTCTTCCTCCTGAATGACCACGCATTCGTTGACCATGGCGAGCGAATTGAGCTTGTCTTCGATCTCCTCCGGATAGATGTTCTGCCCGTTGCTGCCCAACAGCATGTTCTTGGAGCGGCCCTTGATGAAGACGTTTCCTTCTGCGTCCATCGTGCCTAAGTCACCCGTATGGAACCATCCGTCACGGTCTATGCTCTGCGCCGTGGCTTCGGGATTCTTGTAGTAGCCCAACATGACGTTCGGGCCTTTGCACAGGATCTCGCCCGGCACGTTCTCGGGGTCGTTGCTGTCGATCTTTACGGACATGTGAATAGCGGCTCGGCCGCAGCTCAGAGGCGCAAAGGTCTGCCAGTCGGCGTAGCAGATGATCGGTGCACACTCCGTTGCTCCGTAGCCCACCGTATAAGGGAAGTCGACGCCTTTCATGAATTGCTCGACCTCTTGGTTGAGCGCTGCGCCGCCGATAATGATCTCATAGAAGTTGCCGCCGAATGCTTGGCAGAGCTGCTCGCGGATCTTTTCACGCACCTTCTTGTTGATCACGGGCGTGTTGAGCAGAAGTTTCATACGGTTGTTCTGAATCTTCGGGAAGACTTTTTTCTTGATGATCTTCTCGATGATCAGCGGAACGGCAATGATGATGGCCGGTTTTACATCCGTGAAAGCCTGTGCGATGATGGCCGGACTGGGTATTCGGTTGAGATAATAGATGTGGCCGCCCGCGAGGAATTCAAAGATGAACTCGAACGACATGCCGTACATGTGCGCCATAGGAAGTATGCTGATGACCTTGTCACCTGGCTTGAACACGCTCCCCACCACAGAGTGGGCGAAGTCGGCATTGCTCCATACGGCCCGGTAGGGCAGCATGACGCCTTTGGAGAAACCGGTCGTGCCGCTGGTATAGTTGATCAGCGCGAGTTCGTCGGGGCTTTGTTCGTGATAGTAGTGTACGTGCTCCTGTCTGAAATACTTGGGATACTTCTTGCCGAACATCTCGTTCAGATGCTCGCGGGCATAGGTGAGCTTGTCCGTGCGCGACACGATGAGCGAGTAATCGGGTATGTATATGATTCCTTCAAGACCGGGCATCTTGGTCGCGTCGATCTGTGTGGCCACGATATCTCCTACAAACAGCAGCTTCGAATCAGAGTGATTGACGATGTTGTGGATCTGATCGGACGTGAATTCGTGCAGTATGGGAACGGCTACTGCGCCATACGTGAGCGTCGCAAGAAATGCGCAGGCCCAGGCCGAACTGTTTCTGCCGCAGAGGGCGATCTTGTCTCCTTTCTGGACTCCGCTGCTCTCGAACAGGATATGAAGCTTTTCGATCTTGCGTGCCACATCATGATACTGGAGCGTCGTGCCCTTATAGTCGGTCAGGGCATCAAGTGTCCAATTGTTGATAATGCTTTGTTCGATTAGCGCATTAAAACTGGGTATTTCCAACATGATATTATGTTTATGACAATTTCTAATGACTATGCTTGACTATTTGATCTGATAGAGGTAGCGTTTGATATTCTTCTTCGGTGTCTTCTCGAACTCCTTGTCCTGCAGACGGATCTCGGCGAGCTTGCTGAAGGCAGGCAACTTCGCGTTTAAGTTGATGCGATTCTGCTCCATGAGCTTCTCGAGGTCGTCCGAGGTGAACCCCATCTCCTGGGCTTCGTCCTTGTCCGGATAGACGAGACCGACTAACTTGTCGCCATGCTGCACCACTAAGCTCTCGTTGACCATCATCATCGAGTTGAGCTTGTCTTCGATCTCTTCGGGATAGACGTTCTGTCCGTTTGATCCTAAGAGCATGTTCTTGATGCGCCCATTGATGAAAAGGTGACCCTCGGCGTCAATTTTACCTAAGTCGCCCGTATGGAACCAGCCGTCCTCATCGATCGCCTCCTTCGTCGCTTCCGGGTTTTTGTAATAGCCTGACATCAGGTTCAGACCGCGTGCAACGATCTCCCCCGGGACATTCTCGGGATCATTGCTGAGCACGCGGAGCTCCATATGGATCACGCAATGACCGCAGGAACCCTGCCTGAAGTCATGATAGTCGCTGTAAGAGATCATCGGACCGGTCTCCGTCGTGCCGTATCCGACAGTCAGAGGGAACTCGATGTCTATGAGGAATTGCTCTACCTCCTTGTTCAGACTGGCACCTCCGACAATGATTTCATAGATATTGCCACCGAAGAGATCCATGGCCTGAGCGCGGATTTTCTCCTTTAGCTTCTTCCCGATGCCCGGCATCTTCGACAAGATCTTATAGATATTGTTGTCGGTGATGGGGAGTATGGCCTTCCGGATGATCTTCTCGATGATCAACGGCACCGATATGACGATGGCAGGCTTGATCTCAGCCATCGCCTGAAGAATGAACGTGGGGTTGGGAAGACGGGTCAGGAAGTAGATATGATTGCCGAAACAGAATTCGAATATGAATTCTATCATCAGACCGTACATATGGGACATCGGAAGGATACTCAGCACATTGCTGCCCTGCTTGAGCTGTCCCTTGCCTAAAGCGTCCATCACAAAGTCGAGATTACTCCACAAGGAGCGGTAGGAGAGCATGACTCCCTTAGAGAAACCTGTAGTCCCACTGGTGTAGTTGATCAGTGCGAGGTCCTCCGGTTTGTCATGATAGTAGCTCACATGTTCCTTCCGAAAGTACTTCGGATACTGTTGGCAGTAGAGCTCGTTGAGGTGTTCGCGGCAGTAATCGAGCTTCTCAGATCTTGACATCAGCACCGAGAAGTCCTGCAGGAGGATGAGTCCGTCGATGTTGGGCATCTTGTCCGCGTTGAGCACAGGGGCAACCGATTCGCCGGCAAAGAGTAGTTTTGCCTCTGAATGGTTCACGATGTGATGGATCTGATCAGCCGTGAATTCATGTTGGATCGGCACGACGACGGCACCGTAGGTCAAGGTCGCGAGGAAGGCAACAGCCCAATTGGAACTGTTCTTGTCACAGATGGCGATCTTGTCCCCTTGCTGCAGGCCCATGTGTGCAAACATGAGGTGCAGCTTTTCTATTTTTCTGGCCACGTCATGGAATTGAAGCGTGGTCCCTTGATAGTCAGTCAGCGCATCCTGATCCCAGTTATTGATGATGCTTCGCTCAATGTATGAGTTAAAGCTTGGTATTGAATTCATGCACAATTTTCAAAATTTTGTGCAAAGGTACAACCTTTATTGCACATTCCAAAAAATAATGTGCAATATTTTCGGCTTTGCTCTTGTTTTTAAGCATTGAAATGCACCAAGGACCATTAGTTATGTTCCTTTTGTCTAAAGGCATGTTCCGTTCCGCTAATTGTAGCGCATCGACTTGGCCGGATGGATATGGGAGATCAGATAGCTGGGTGCAATGAGGACGAAAATGCTGATCAGCAGCGATGCCACATTGAGCAGGATGAAGACCGGGACGTTGAATTCCACGGGCACGGTGTTGACATAATAAGTCGTCGGATCAAGCTTGACCACGCCCGTGAAGTGCTGGATGGTGATCAGTCCTAATCCAATGACGTTGCCGATGAGCATGCCTTTGCCGACGATGAAGGTGGCAAACCAAAGGAACACTTTTCTGATCATCCGGTTCCGTGCGCCCAATGCCTTCAGGATTCCGATCATCGTTGTCCGCTCTAAAATGATGATCAGCAGTCCGCTGATCATCGTCACGCCTGCCACGGCAATCATCAGTCCGAGGATGATCCACACGTTCAGGTCGAGCAAGTCAAGCCAATGGAAGATGCTTGGATTGGCATTCTGAATGGTGACAGATGAATAGGTCTCGCCGTATTTGTCTGTCGTGCGGTGTACCTTGTTTATGATTTGGTCTTCCGTCTGGTCGATCTTGTTGAAATCGAAGACGGTTAATTCTGCCCCGGAAGTCTGGTCTTCCTCCCAGCCATTCAGTTTCACGCCCGTATAGAGATCCGTGAAGCAGACGGTCTTGTCATACTGTGACAGATTCGTCTGATAGATACCGGCTATCGAGAAGCGTCTGGTCCTGACGCCGTTGTTGTCGATGAAATAGGCGAAAATGCGCTGTCCGACCTTCAACCTCAGCTGATTGGCCATGATCTGCGATACAAGTATCTTGTTCAGACTCTGCTTGTCGGAGAAGCGGGGGATGGATCCTGCGATCAGATGTTGATGGATGAAGGTCGTGTCATATTCGGCCCCGATGCCCTTGAGGACTACTCCGAGAAAGTCGGAGTCGGTCTTCAGTATGCCCTGAGTGAACGTGAAGCGCTGCACATGCTTGACTCCGTCAATCCTTTTCAGCACATTCATCATCGAGTCATCCATCTGAATGGGGTAGGGTTCCTGTGCCTGCACGCTCATGAAATCACCCACCTGGATGTGGCTGCCGAATCCGATGACCTTGTCGCGGATGGTCTGCTTGAATCCGAAGACGACGCTCACGGAAACCAGCATCACGGCTATGCCGATCGCAACACCTGCTGTTGCAATCCGGATGGCAGGCTTCGAGACTTTCCGCTTGTCATCGTTGTCCTGATAAATCCTGCGTGCAAGGAATAACGGGAAATTCATACGTGAACCACTCTTCTGCTATGACTACTCTTCGTCGATCTTTCCCCGATAGCACTCCAATGCCTTCCGCAGCACGAGGAGCGCCCTTGTCAGGTCTTCTTTCTTGAGCACATAGGCAATCCGAACTTGATTATGGCCGGCGCCGGGCGTCGTGTAGAAACCCGAAGCGGGTGCCATCATCACCGTCTCTCCTTCGTAGTCGAACTCTTCGAGACACCATTTGCAGAAGCGCTCGCAATCGTCCACCGGCAGCTTGGCTACGGTGTAGAAGGCGCCCATGGGGATTGGGGAGTACACGCCCGGTATCCGATTCAATCCGTCAATCAGGCATTTGCGCCGCTCCACGTATTCATCGTAGACGTCACGATAATACGTTTCCGGTGCGTCCAATGACGCTTCGGCCACGATCTGGCCGATCAAGGGAGGCGAAAGACGTGCCTGACAGAACTTCATCACGGCGTCGCGCACTTCCTTGTTCTTTGTGATCAGGGCGCCGATGCGTATTCCACACTCGCTGTAACGCTTGGACACCGAGTCGATGAGGATTGCATTCTGCTCGATTCCTTCCAAGTGCATGGCGCTGATATACGGACTTCCGGTGTAGATGTATTCACGGTAGACCTCGTCGGAGAAGAGATACAGGTCATACTTCTTGACCAAGTCTCTGATCTGGTTCATCTCTCTGCGGGTGTAAAGATAGCCGGTCGGATTGTTCGGATTGCAGATCATGATGGCACGGGTGCGCTCGTTGATCAGCTCTTCGAACTTCTCCACCCGCGGCAGCGCGAATCCCTCCTCAATGGAGGTGGCGATTGTGCGGATCTTGGCGCCGGCAGATATCGCGAACGCCATATAGTTGGCGTAGGCCGGTTCGGGCACGATGATCTCGTCACCCGGATTCAGACAGCTCATGAAAGCAAACAACACGGCTTCCGATCCGCCTGAAGTGATGATGATATCGTCGGCAGTTACGTTGATGTCATATTTCTTATAGTAGTCGGTGAGTTTCTCTCTGTAGCTCAGATAGCCCTGGCTCGGAGAGTATTCCAGCACCTCGCGGTCGATGTGTTTCAGTGCATCCAGTCCGCATTGTGGCGTAGGAAGATCCGGCTGACCTATGTTCAGGTGATAGACCTTGATGCCTCTGCTCTTTGCTGCCTGTGCCAATGGGGCCAGCTTCCTGATAGGCGACTCGGGCATTTCAAGGCCACGTATTGATATTTCCGGCATCTTTTGTTCTTTGATTGACAAATGAACGGCAAGCCCGTTCCTCATTTCGATGCAAAGGTAGTATATTTAGTTGAAACGAGAAAAACAACCTCTTTAAAAATTAAAAAAAATACCCGGACCCGGTGAAGCATTGATGAAAATAGGGGGCATTCATGCTTTGTTCCTAAACTTTTTCTTACCTTTGCATGCCGGAAAGACTATATCAAATACAAGTATATGAGATCAAGAACAGCCAATTGGTTTGAAACCAAAGTGAGTTACGAGAAAATGATGGAGGATGGGATGCAGAAAAAGGTCGTCGAACCGTATGTCGTCGACGCGCTGAGCTTCGCTGAGGCAGAGAATACCATCATCAATGAGATGTCGGCCTACGTGAGCGGCGAGCTCAAGGTCACAGGTATCGCGCAGGCGGCCTATCACGAAGTCTTCTTCAGTGATGAGGACACGGACGACAAATGGTATAAGGCCAAGCTGCAGTTCATCACCCTTGACGAGAAGACTGACACGGAGAAACGCTCCAATGTCAACTATCTGGTCCAGGCGAAGAGCCTTCCTGTCGCTGTCAAATATATTGACCAGGTCATGGGCGGGACGATGATCGACTACGTGGTGGCCAGCATCGCCGAGACCAAAATCATGGATGTCTTCGAGCATCACGCTCCCGCCAAGCAGCCGGAAGCGGGCGGAGAATAAAGAACGGGAACAAGCCGTAGGGCTTGCGACCCGTGCGGAGCGGTGAGTGAGGAGTGCATGAACGATTCCGCATTCCCCGCTCCACATGCTGGAAATCCCCATTCGCCATGCCGGATTCATCATTCCGGATATTTTATTCCACATTCCTAATCCTTGGGGGATCATAATATGGTTGACGTAGCAAAGCAATTACGTGAGGTCTTGAGCGACCTCCCCGACGGCGTCCGATTGGTTGCCGTCAGCAAGTTTCATCCCAACGCGGATCTCGAGGCTGCCTATCAGGCAGGCCAGAGGATCTTCGGCGAGAGCCATGAGCAGGAACTCGCCCGCAAGGCAGCGACGTTGCCGAAGGACATCGAGTGGCATTTCATCGGCCATCTGCAGACCAATAAGGTCAAGGCCATTGTCCCTTATATCTCGATGATCGATGCAGTAGACTCGTTGAAGCTGCTTCGCGAGATCGACAAGCAGGCAGCCCGCTGCGGACGTGTCATCCCCGTGCTCCTCGAACTGCATATCGCCGAGGAGGCCACGAAGTATGGCTTCACCCTCGATGCCTGCCGTGAGCTGCTCGAGTCCGGGGTCTGGCGGCAGTTGGAACATGTGAAGATCTGCGGCCTGATGATGATGGCGTCCAATGTGGACGACGAGGCACAGATAGCTGCAGAGTTCGATCAGGCCGCCCGGTTCTTTGATGAGGTGCGCGCGAATTATTTCGCCGACGATCCCGACTTCAGGGAGCGGAGCTGGGGCATGAGCCAAGACTATCCGGTAGCCGTGCGGCATGGCTCGACGATGGTGCGTGTGGGGACCGGCATTTTCGGGCCTCGCGTCTATTGAGACAGTGTCTCTTCCGGTGCGGAACCGTTGTGTCCGACAGACCGGAACGCGCGTTCACGCCTTCTTATTTGCGGTAGAGATACTTCCAGATGGCCAGAATCTGGTCCGAATAGCGCATTTTCTCAATGGCGGTCTGCAACTGCAGGCCGACCGACTGCATGGAGCCGTACTTGACACAGAGCCTTTCCGTTGAAAGCCGTTGGCGCTGCAAGCCGAAATAGTCGCGCACGATTTCGGCTTCATCATCGTTCAGCACCTGCCCGATCATCGTGCAGACCTGCCGTTGCAGATCTTGCGCGTGGAGCCCTCCGTCAGCCTGATGATCCCGTCGGAGATCAATCTCGTCATGCTGTGCGAGCCATTCGTCGAGTGCGTCATCGGCATCCGTGAATGCGTTCTCTTCGTCGAAGAGCGCATGGCTGTCATCTCTCAGTCCTGTCATAGATGGTGCAAAGGTAAGCAAAAAGATTGATTCCCGCAACCCCGTCATGCCTCCGCGATTCCCGTTTTCCGTGTGCCCGGAAGCCGTTTGCAGAAGGTGCATTTTGCAGTGCATATTTCCGGTCTGCGCAGATGATAGCTTTCGGCCGCCCATATGATAGCTCTTGGCCGCCCATATGATAGCTTTCGGCCGCCCGGAAGATAGCTTTTCTCCGGCCTTCCGAAAGCATTATCTTTCAGGGAGTTGATGACAGATCCTTCCGCCCTGCGTCTTTATTTGGATCTACGACGAAACATGAGCTGTCGAAACCCTTTCCGTGTGATGGCTGCAGATGGCTTGTGGGCTGTGTAAAAGTTTGGCTTTCAGCCCTGTGTGCCGGTCTTTCGCTCGTCCTGAAGCGGGATCCGGCAACCGTCTATCTGCTCTTACACGCGCGCGTACCATTAATATTATAGTTGAATGATGAGAAAGTTTTTTGTGTTCCTGATATTGCTGACCCTGCCGTTTGCTTCCGTTTCCGCGGGCGAAGATGCCCGTCCCTGGACCTTTTGGTATTGGATGTACGGCGCATTGTCCAAACCGGCCATCCGTGCAGACCTGCTCGCGATGAAGCAGGTGGGTCTCGGCGGCTGCTATCTGATGCCTATACGGGGTGCTAACGAGCGACCCGAATATGGCGGAGACGGTCAGCAACTCTCGCCCAAGTTCTGGGAGTATGTCGATGAGGCCTTCCTTCAGGCCGACTCCCTCGGCTTGGACATGGGCATTCATATATGTGACGGCTTTGCATTGGCAGGCAGTCCGGCCATCACGCCGGCCGAGTCGATGCAGAAGGTGGTATGGACGGACACGGTGGTGACCGTCGGAAAGAAGCCGATCGTGTTGCGTCGCTCCGAGGCCTATCAAGGTTTCTACGGCGAGATTGCCGCCTTCGCCTTTCCCTGCAGGCAGTCTGTGGAGCGGATATCAGTGCTGCGGGGCATGCGGAAGCCCGTGCTCGACGGCGATATGGCCATCTCCGACAACGGCGCCTGCACAGCCTCGAAGGGCGGGACGGTCACCTTCGACTGTGGGGACGTCAAGACCATCCGCTCGTTGCAGATCATCCCTTCAGGCAACAACATCCAGTCGCAGCGGCTGATGGTGCTGGCTTCGACTGACGGAGTCCGTTTCCGTCCGGTCCGCCAGCTGCAACCGGTGCGCCAGGGGTGGCAAAGCACCGGTCCGGCATTCACCTATTCACTGCCCCGGACCACAGCCCGCTATTTCCGGTTCCAATGGTCTCCGTCAGGCACAGAGCCAGGTTCGGAGGATCTGGATGCCGCAAAATGGAAGCCGACACTCAAGCTCCGCGACATCGTCCTGTCTACGGAACCCCGGATAGACCAGTGGGAAGGCAAGACCGCACAGGCCTGGAGGGTGAGCGGGCCGACCGTTGAGGCCGACATTCCTGATGCCGATTGCGTCAGCGCTGACCGGCTCATCCGGCTTCGCCTGCGTGGTGACACCGTCCTGAACGCCTTCCCGCGCAGTCAGTGGGGACAGCAGTTTCGCATCCTCCGCTTCGGCCACACGTCGACGGGGCAGATGAATGCCACCGCCGGAGGAGGCAAGGGATTAGAGGTGGACAAGTTTAACCCGCAGGCAGTCGATAAGTTGCTCGACAACTGGTTTCGGCTCTTCCTTGCCCGTCCGCATGCCGACGTGGTCAAGGTGCTGCATGTCGACTCGTGGGAATGCGGTTGCCAGAACTGGGGCCACGGTTTTTCGGAGGCCTTCCGGGCACGTCGCGGCTACGCCATAGAGCCTTTCATGCCGCTCTATGCAGGCCTGCCCGTCGGGTCGGTGGACCAGAGTGAGCGCGTCATGCGTGACATCCGGCTGACGATCAATGAGCTTGTCAATGAGCGGTTCTTTGCCCATGTCGAGGCCAAAGGGCACGAATGGGGCAGGCGCGTGTCGCAGGAGAGCATCGCCCCGACCTTCGTTGCCGATGGCATAGAGCACTATCGCCATGCCGATCTGCCCATGGGCGAGTATTGGCTCAATTCACCTACGCACGACAAGCCCAACGACATGCTCGACGCCATCAGTGGTGCGCACCTCTACGGGAAGTCCATCGTGCAGGCCGAAGGATTCACCGAGGTGCGCGGCGACTGGCAGGAGACCCCCGCGATGCTGAAGTCTCTGCTCGACAGACATCTCGCCTTGGGCATGAACAAGCTCGTCTTCCATGTCAATGCGCATAATCCGTGGATGGATCGGAAGCCGGGTATGACGCTCGATGGTATCGGCCTCTATTTCCAGCGTGACAATACGTGGTATCCGGAGGCCAGTGGAATGGTCGGTTATGTGACCCGATGCCAGCGCCTCCTGCAGCTCGGGCAGCCTGTGGTCGACGTGGCCGTGTTCACGGGAGAGGAGATGCCGTCGCGCGCCCTGACGCCTGACCGGCTCGTGGATATCCTCCCCGGCCTGTTCGGAGATGCACGCATCGAGAGCGAGCGCAGCCGTTTAGCCAACGCAGACCTGCCAATGACCGAGAGCCCCGTGGGTGTTTTCCATGCCGCAGGGATCGTAGATCTGAAGGACTGGGTCAACGCCTTGCACGGCTATCAGTATGATTCGATGAATCCGGACGCCCTCCTTCGTGCGGCCAAAGTGGTCGGCGGACACCTGCAGATGCCGGCCGGCAACAGGTACAAAGTGCTTGTCTTGCCCGGCCTGACGAAGATGGATCCTGCCTTTAAGGGCTATTCCGAGGCTGTGAAAGCAAAGGTCGAGGAATGCCGGAAGGGCGGTGTAGTCATCGTCGACCAGCCCTATAGCGCTGCCGATTTTGCCGGCAGCGGTCTCCCGAGAGATATCGAACTGCCCGAGGGTGTGGCCTATACGCATCGCACGACAGACAGTGCCGAGGTCTATTTCATCGCCAATCAGCAGGCGGAGGCGCGCTCCGTCCGGGCTTCCTTCCGCATCAGCGGCCGCGTTCCGTATCTTTATGACGCCCTGCAGGATGTCTGCCACAGTGCGGAATGGACTGTGCGGAACGGGCGGACCGAACTTTCCTTGCATTTGGATGCCAATGGCAGCGTCTTCGTCCTTTTCCCCCGTGAAGCCCGGAAGGATCTTCCGGTCTTGAAAGAGGCTGGCTTCCGTCAGCCCGTCACGGGCAAGTGGACCTTGCGCTTCGCCACGACGGGCGAGACGGTCGAGACATCCCGATTGGACAGCTGGACCACCCGGGAGCCGCGGAGCCAGCGTTTCTACAGCGGGAGTGTGGACTATGTCACCGACTTTTCCTACAAGCCTAAAGGCCGGGGACGCGTGATGCTCGACTTGGGGACCGTCTGTGACCTCGCCCATGTATATGTCAACGGGATCGACTGCGGCATCGCGTGGACCCCGCCCTATGCCGTCGACGTGACCAAAGCGTTGCGCCGCGGGAAGAACACACTGCGCATCGTGGTGACGAACACATGGGCAAATGCCCTGCTCGGGGCTGATTCTGGCGAGCCTCCTTTTGCAGGAATATGGACCAATGCGAAGTACCGGATGAAACAGAAGCGTCTTCTGCCCGCCGGACTCTTGGGCCCTGTATTGATGAAAGAATAATTCCATACAAGATGAAACATATAAAATTGATTGTAAGTGCAGTCCTGCTCCTCATCGGAACGACTGCAAAGGGTGAAGTGAAGTTAGCGTCTTTCTTTTCCGACAACATGGTTTTGCAGCAGCAGACGCAGTGTAACCTGTGGGGAAAAGCCGCGCCCGGCAAGGCCGTAACGATCCGTACGTCGTGGGATCAGCGGACTTACCGGGTGACGGCCGACCGCAATGGCGGCTGGAAAGTGCAGGTTCAGACGGCGAAGGCCGGCGGTCCGTATGTCATCACCTTCAATGACGGGAAGGAGACACGGCTGAAGAACATCCTCCTCGGGGAAGTCTGGATCTGCTCGGGACAGAGCAATATGGAGATGCCTGTAGGCGGATTCAAGGCCCAGCCCGTTGATGGGGCGCATGAAGAGATACTCTTCGGTGCCGACAGTCGGATGCGCTTCTTCACCGTGAAGCGCAATGCGCAGTTGGAAAAGGTCGACACCGTCAACGGCAGATGGTCGGAGGCGACGCCCGAGACGATCAGGGACTTCAGTGCGACAGCCTACTTCTTCGGCAAGACATTGCGCCGGATGCTCAGCTGTCCGGTCGGTCTGATCGTGACATGCTGGGGCGGAAGCGCGTGCGAAGCGTGGATGAAGGCCGACTGGCTCCGGGCTTTCCCGACCGTGAAGCTGCCCTCCGGCCAGGCTGACGTTGACAAGCGGCTCCAGCGTTGTCCGTCGGCGCTCTACAATGGGATGCTCTTTCCCTTGATCGGATACACCATGCGCGGCGTCATCTGGTATCAGGGTGAGGACAACGTGTCACGCTATGCCAACTACGCAGACCTGTTCACGACGATGATCAGAGGATGGCGGGACGACTGGAAGCAAGGCTCTTTCCCGTTCTATTACTGCCAGATCGCGCCCTACAGCTATAATCGGATCAATTGGAGCTATAACAGTGCGTTCCTCAGAGAGCAGCAGCTGAAGGCCGAGAAGATGACTGACAATGCCCGGATGGCTGTTCTGATGGACACGGGATTGGAATACGGCATTCATCCGAGAATGAAGCGCGAGGCCGGTGAGCGGCTTGCGATGCTCGCACTCGGCAACACCTACGGTGTCAAAGGCATGCCTGAATTCGCCACCTACAGTAAAGTCGCCTTCCGGAACGACACGGCCGACATCTCCTTTGACCGCAGCCGGGAGTGGGTCTACATGAACAACGGTCCTCAGAGTGACCTCTTTGAGGTGGCCGGAGCAGATAAAGTGTTCCATCCGGCGAAGGCCTGGGTGTCCCGCAATCATGTCTTTGTCAAGAGCGAGATGGTGAAGGAGCCGGTCGCAGTGCGTTACGCTTTCAAGGACTGGGCCGTGGGGGACCTGTTCCACGACGGCCTTCCGGTCAGCTCGTTCCGTACGGATACTTGGGACGATGTGCAATGATCAGAAAGGCGGAAGTATGAAAAAGACGATGCTCATGCTTTTGATGGCGATGACGGCTCTGTCGTCAGGCGCCATCGATACGTCCACCTCCGTGGCGGGTTTCTTTCCGATCGAGAATCAGGGACGGCAGGTTTGGAACTTCAATCCTGAATGGAGGTTCCACTTGGGTGATGTAGCGGGTGCCGAGAAGGCCGGCTTCGACGATCGCGGATGGGAGGTTGTGGCCACGCCCCATTGTGTCAAGTTGGAGCCGGCGGAGGCTTCCGGCTGCCGCAACTATCAGGGGATTGCCTGGTACCGGAAGCATTTCACGGTGCCGGCCGATCACTCCCAACTCTACTTTGAGGCCATCATGGGTAAGCAGAAGATCTATGTGAACGGCCGACTGGCCAAGGAACACTTCGGCGGATATCTCCCCGTGACGGTGGATATCGGCGCGTTCGGACTGAAGAAAGGCGATGCGTGCGTGGTGGCCGTGATGACCGACAATTCCGATGACAAGAGTTATCCGCCCGGAAAGACGCAGATGACGCTCGACTTTGCCTACCATGGCGGCATCTACCGCGACGTGTGGCTGATCGCCAGGCAGCATGTCTATATCACGGATGTGATCGAGGCGAACCGGCAGGCAGGCGGGGGCGTCTTCATCCACTATGATCAGATATCGGCGGAGCGTGCGGGTGTCGCTGTCAAGACGCAGCTGCGCAACCGCCTCGATGTCGCCCAGACGGTGACAGTGGAGCAGACTTTCATGCGCGCAGACGGCAAGATCGTCGGACGGACATCACGTCGGGTGCGCATAGAAGGCCGTGCGGCCATCGATGACGAACAGCACGTGGTGATCCGAAATCCGCGGTTGTGGTCGCCCGAGACACCTTATTTATATAGTGTAGTCACACGCGTGAAGCAGGGAAGCCGTGTGCTCGACGGCGGGAGGACACGTTTCGGCATCCGTGACTTTGCCTTTCGCGGCCGGGAAGGATTCTGGCTCAACGGCAAACGCTACCGGCAGTTGGTCGGAGCGAACCGCCATCAGGACTTTGCCTATGTCGGAAACGCTGTCCCGAACAGTCAGCAGTGGCGCGACGTGATGCGTCTGAAGCAGGCAGGATTCAACATTATCCGCACCGCACATTATCCGCAGGATCCTGCCTTCATGGATGCGTGCGACGAATTGGGCATCTTTGTCATCGTCGCAACACCCGGTTGGCAGTTCTGGAACGACAAGGATCCGGCCTTCGAAGCACGCGTCATGCAGAATACGAAGGAGATTGTACGGATCGACCGCAATCATCCTTCGGTGCTCATGTGGGAACCCATCCTCAACGAGACGCGCTATCCGGAGTCTTTCTCGCTCAACTCCCTGCAGGTCACACGCGACGAATATCCCTACCCCTGCCGTCCCGTGGCGGCTGCCGATGTAGGCTCGGCGGGTGTCAGGGACCATTACGACGTGGTCTACGGGTGGCCCGGCGATGATGAAAAGGCGGACAGACCGGCGCAGTGCATCTTCACCCGCGAGTTTGGCGAGTATGTGGACGACTGGTATGCGCACAACAATCTCAACCGCGCAAGCCGCAGCTGGGGAGAGCATCCGCAGCTGATCCAGGCACTCTCATTGGCATCCACGACCGAGGAAATGTATCGCACGAAGGGCCAGTTCATAGGCGGCTGCCAGTGGCATCCATTCGATCATCAGCGCGGATATCACCCTGATCCCTACTGGGGCGGCATTTACGATGCGTTCAGGCAGCCGAAGACCGCTTTCTATTTCTTCTCCTCGCAGCGTCAGGTGACTGCTCCGGACGTGGCGGAGCCGCTGCGCGTGGATCCGATGGTCTACGTGGCGCATGAGATGACACAGTTTTCCGACTCGGACGTGGTGGTCTTTTCCAATTGCGACAGTGTCCGTCTGAGCATCTATGACGGTGCCAAGAGCTGGACGCTGCCGGTCAATCATACGCCTAAATTCCTGAAAGACAACCCCGACTTGGCCGGAATCAACCGCCAATATGCGCAGCCCGTGGTCTTCAAGAACGTGTGGAACTTCTGGGAAGCGCGCGACTACAGCTATCCGAAAAAGGCCTGGCAGAAGGTCAACATGGTGGCTGAGGGCATTCGGGACGGACGCGTTGTCTGCTCGGTGAAGCGCATGCCGTCGCGCCGGAGCACCAAGCTACGACTGCGGATCGACTCACTCGGCAAGCCCTTGGTGGCCGACGGGTCCGACTTCATCGTCGTTGTGGCCGAGGTGACCGATGACAACGGCAACGTCAGACGATTGGCCAAGGAGTGCGTCAGGTTTACGGTCGAGGGCGAAGGTGAGATCATCGGCGACGAGACAGTCAACGCCAATCCGCGCTTGGTGGAGTGGGGATCGGCTCCGATCCTCGTCCGTTCGACCCGCACGGCAGGCTTGATCCGGGTCCGCGCCGAAGTGCAGTTCCCCGGAACGCATGCTCCGACGCCGGCCGAGCTGACGTTCCGCTCCGTGCCCTATAAGGGGGCGTACTGCTTTGAGCAGCAGGACCGGCCGTCGGCAGGCAAGGGCAGCGGGGCCCTGAGGCCGAAAGCGGCACAGGGACGGACGCTCTCTGATGCAGAGAAAGCCATGCTGCTCAAGGAGGTCGAGCAGCAACAGACAGACTTTGGGATCACGAAATGATCAGACCGTGAAAGCCTTTCTCCCGTGAATGAACTTAGTTCCGGAGAAAGGCTTTCCCGTTTCGGGACCGCCGTCTTGGTCCTGTCACAGATCCGCAGCCCGCTTGTTTACGTTTGCTCATGAGCTTGTCCTGCCCCCATCGTCCCCTTCTTTGAGACCCTCAAAAAACATGTTTCAAACGCATCTCCGGCACCCCGGTTTCACGCACGATAAGTATGCGCTCCGCATATGATAGCTCTTGGCCGCCAAGAGCTATGCTTTCGGGCGCCAAGAGCTATGCTTTCGGCCGTCCAAAGCATACATATGCGCACGCCGGAAAAATCGTTTCAAGCAGAGATCTTGCGTTTTTCTGTAATCCGTTGATATCATGTCATTTATTGATGTGTATCTGAAAATCGCTGCAAAGGCTGCTTCTGCATGGTCTTCATCGAAGGGGGCGGATGGGCGAACAATCTTTCTTTTCGGTGAAGACACAAAATCCGTTCATGCGTCTCTATGATAACGCCCCCGATAATCTATTCATTAAAACAATTCAGATGAAAACAATGAAACTAAGACCCATACTGACAGTCCTGCTGACCGTAGGCCTTTGGATGCCGGTCATGAGCAAACCGAAACCGAAACGTTATCAGGTTGCCGCCTGTGACTGGATGATGCTCAAGCGCCAGAAATTAGGCGAGTTTGCCTTGGCCAAGCAGATCGGAGCCGACGGAGTGGAGCTCGACATGGGCTCCTTGGGCAAACGCGTGCTCTTTGAGAACCAGCTTCGCGATCCCGAAAAGGCCGCCCTCTTCCGCCGCACCGCCGACAGTCTCGGCATACGGGTGCCTTCCGTCGCCATGAGTGGGTTCTTCGCCCAGAATCTGATCACGCGTGAGAATTACTTGGATCTTGTCCGCGACTGCTTCAACAGCATGAAGATCTTCGGCACGAAGGTCGCCTTTCTGCCCTTGGGAGGCAGTGGCCGCGAGTGGCAGGCGGCCGGTGCACAGCACGATGAGCTGGTCCGTCGGCTTCGTGCCATCGGTGAGCTGGCCGTCAAGGAGGGCGTGACCGTAGGCCTGAGGACCGGTGAAAGCGCTGCATATGATAAGCGCCTGCTCAAGGAAATCAAAAGCAAGGGCATCAAGATCTATTTCAACTTCCAGGTAGCTGCCGATGCCGGGCGCGACATCTGTGAGGAATTGAGGCTCCTCGGACGCAAGAACATCATCCAGATCCATGCCAGCAACACCGACGGAAAAAATCTCCGTGAGGATCCCGAGATCAATATGCCGGCCATCAAGCAGACGCTCGACAAGATGGGATGGAGCGGATGGCTCGTCGTCGAGCGCAGTCGCGACACGCGGTTTGTGCGCGATGTGAAGCGCAACTTCGGTAACAACGTCGCCTACCTGAAAGAGGTGTTCCAATGAGGACATAGGAATGCGCGTCATGAAAGGAACGCTTTCAGCCGGCGCATTGGAAAGATGACTACCTGTGAAGGTTTCCGCTGAGAGCACGCAATCGCTTTGTGTGAGATCAATATTCTTTAATACTAATAACTGATAATTGTATATGATGATGAAAAAATGGATGAGAAGTCTCAGCCAAGTGTGCAAGGGGGGCCTGATGGCGTTTGCTGTCGTGGCCATGGCTTCATGCGCGGATGGCTTTGATAATGATGAGACGTTCACCAGCAAGGTGACTAACAGTCAATTGGATTCTCCTGAACTGACAGCTAAAAGCTTCAGTAGCAAAGTCAATGCAGACGGTTCGGAAAGTGTACAAGTGACCTGGACGGTTGTCCCGGGTGCGAGTGCGTATCGCTGTATCGTCAATAACGTGGACGATCCGGCACATCCTGTAGAGGTCTTCAACCGTCTTGTGGATGGTACATCCTTCTTGTTTTCCAAGGCAGAAGATACCAATTATTCTGTCAGCATACAGACAATTGCCAATACAAAGTTGGGCAATAAGGATGCTGCAGATCCCACGGTGTACGCTTACAGCACGCTGGTTCCTGCGCAGGTCATACCGGCAGGAAGCGACATAGTAGAGTTTGTCAAGAAAAACATGATTGACACGGAAGACGAGCAGGCCTTCGAATTGGAAGCCGGAGCAAGTTATACGATCAACGGCGAACTCGATTTCGGACTGCACCCTGTCACTTTCCGGGGCAACAAGGTCAATCGTTCCAAGGTGACGTTCGGCGTGGATGGGGTGATCAGAACCGCTGCGGGACTGAAGCTGAAGTTCATCAATTTCGATTGTACGGAACAGGCTTCGGTGGGCGTTGTCGAATGTTCGTCTATCCCATATACCCAACTCGAAGGTCCCAACTTCGGCATGCAGGACAAGGCTTATTATCTGAAGAGCCCGATCCTGATGCAGGAATGCAACTTCAGGAACGTGCAGCGCTGCCTTTTCTATACAGGTCAACTGGCTTGGGGCATTGAAGATGTCCGCGTCAATGACTGCATCGTGCAGCTCGACTGCGATGGAAGCAGTTTCGGAAATGGGGCTTTGCTTTGCACCTATAGTGGTACTTGCTATTACAAGGGCGCTTCTTCGTGGACCAGTGCAATACGCAATATCACGATGAAGAACAGCACTTTCTACAATCTGAAGAACAATTCCAAGAATCGGGCAATTCGTTTCTTCACCAACACTTTCTCTCGTGTCTTTGATACAAACTATGGTAGTGCGACAGTCGAGAACTGCACATTCTATAAGGTGTTCACAGGTAAGGAATTTGCAAACAATACGCCCAATCGCAAAGAATACAGTATAAAATTCAATAAAAATGTGACCTATGATTGCTTCCGGTTGCAGAAGTTCATACAGACCGGCTGTACGCTGAGCGTGGATATGACGACCAATACTTGCTTTGGAGTGACAGAGGCAACGGACGGAACGGATAAACAGCGTTGTGCTGTTGAGGAAGATGCCAATTTCGTAGGACCTGTTGATCGGCCATTGGACTTGAGTCTTGAAAAAGGCGGGGTCAACTTTAAGGCTCAGGGAACAGTCTCCAGTCAGAGCGGAGATCCGCGATGGTGGTAAACAGAGTATTAACTTGAATTAGATTACACAATGAAAAGATATATTAAAATGTTGGCTTTGTGCCTGGCACTCATTTGCGCGGTGCCAGCCTTAGCGCAAGACAAAGTGGTCAAGGGAACTGTTGTTGATGAGACTGGAGAACCTGTCATCGGCGCAACAGTCCGGATTCAGGGGACCAAAGTGGCGACGGTGACCGATTTGGATGGAAACTATTCGATAACTGTACCTGCAAATGGCAAGATCCTGATATCCTATATCGGATATAAGGATGCGGTCACAGCTGGAGGCAAAATCCAGTTGGCTTCCAGCAATAATGAACTAAACGAAGTGGTTGTTGTCGGATATGGCACGCAGAAGAAAAGCCATTTGACCGGCTCGGTGGAAACAGTGCCGATGGATGCCGTACAGGATATCTCGACTGGAAACTTGGCGAGCGCCTTAAGCGGATTAGTGAACGGCATCAGTGTGTCAGGCGGACAGGCCCGACCAGGTGAACAGGCCTCAATCTATGTGCGTAATGCGGATGACATGGGAGCCATCGGTGTCGCAGCACAACAGCCTCTTTATGTAATCGATGGCTTTATTCTGAACGCCGAGGCCTTCAACAATCTCGATGCCTCGTCAATCGAGTCAATCTCGGTCTTGAAAGATGCTGCTGCGGCTGTTTATGGAGCTCGCGCCGCCAATGGCGTCATCTTGGTGACGACAAAGAAAGGTAAGCTCGGGGCGCCCACGATCACTTACAGCGGTACGATCGGTATCACGGATGCCGTCAGCACGCCCAAGATGCTCTCGGCTTATCAATATGGAAAATTGTGGAATGCAACCCGGATGGCTGATCAATCAGAAACGGACATCAGACTTCAATACGATCTCTTCCAGGCAGATGAACTCGAAGCAATGAAAAGCCTTCATTACGATCTTTTGAACCAATACTGGAAAACGGCCTTGACGCATCAGCATGCTGTCAACCTGAGTGGAGCGACAGATCGTGCAAACTATTTTGCCAATGTGGCTTACTTCACACAGGACGGTAACTTGGGTAAACTGGATTATGATCGCTGGAATTTCAGGGCTGGCGTAGATGTAAAAGTGAGCAACTGGTGGAAGGCTTCATTGAGCGTTTCCGGTGATTACGGAAAGCGCAATCAGCCCTTGATGAAAGTACAGGGAAGCAGTGCCAATAAGGATTACATCTCTCTCCTGACCCATCCGCAATATGTTCCGGAAAGCCTCAACGGGCTTCCGTTGGCGAATTATGGCATCACAAATACGGAGTATTATGCACAGCAGGATTACAACTATGAGTATTTGCAGAATTCCAATGATTACACACGGAACATGACAGCTAATACTTATATCAACGGATCCATGGAATATGACTTCGGATGGAGCAAGATATTGAAAGGTCTCAAACTGCGTGTAAGCTATTCGAAAGCAATCTCCACGTCGAAGAGCAATGAATTCGGCACATCTTTCAAGGTGTATAAGCTGACCACGCGTGCAGGAAGTGGCGAACACCTTTATACGCCCGTCCCAGGCCAGGGAGATGCTGACTATTATCAGAATGTGATCTTAGCCAGTGAGAACTTCCAGCTCGGGCATAACAACGCTGCTGTTTCCAATGGTACGGATGGCGGATATCTGCAGCGCACAATGGATCGGAGCGATAACTATCAGCTTAATTTCACGGTCTCATATGCCCGTGACTTCGGTCTGCATCATGTCAATGCGCTGTTCTCAATTGAAAAGTCTGAATACGAATACGAGGATTTGTTAGGACAAGGGACAAAGCCTTATGTCTTCTCAACAGGCCAATCCAATTCGATCAACACTACTGACGGAGGTATAACCAGCTCAAGATGGGGTCGCTCCGAATCAGGTACGCTTTCCTATGTTGGTCGCGTGAACTACGATTACGCTGATCGCTATCTCTTAGAGTTCCTTCTTCGCTCCGATGCATCAACCAAGTTCGCTCCCGAGAATTATTGGGGATACTTCCCGTCTCTAAGTGCCGGCTGGGTCGTAAGCGAAGAATCCTGGATGAAGAAAGCCAAATGGCTCGACTTCCTTAAACTTAGAGCATCTTTTGGTCTTACGGGTCGCGATAACATTTCTGCCTGGCAGTGGATGCAGACATATAGTGTGGCATCTGATAAAGGCGCTGTTATCGGCTACAATGGGCCGGCCGGCAGCCACATAACTGTCGGGAACGCGTCTGTGAATCGTGATGTCCATTGGGATAAGTCTTATAAATTCAACTTCGGATTGGACTTCGGGTTCTTGAGCAACAGGCTTACGGGTTCGTTAGATGCCTACTATGTGTGGGACAGAGACATGCTTCTTTCATGGTCGGGCTCCGTTCCGAGTACGGTAGGGACATCCTCCGCTTCTCAGAATTACGGCAAGATGGACAGCTACGGCGCAGAACTTTCACTGACATGGCGTGACAAAATCGGGAAGGATTTCAAGTATCGGGTGGGTATAAACACCGGCTTGTCTGACAACGAAGTGTTGTTGATGGATTGGCCCACGGCTAATCTGTATCGTTCGATTACGAAAGGAAGCCGTACGGATATGGGCACATGGGGCATGCAGTGCATAGGTATGTTCCGCAGTTACCAAGATATTGAGGAGTATTTCGCGCAATATAACATCACAAGTTATATGGGCATGACCAAGGATCAGATACGTCCGGGCATGTTGATCTATAAGGATGTACGCGGCCCACAGCTGACGGACGAGAAGGGAAGGACTTATAATGAGGGTCCGGACGGGATCGTTGACACGGACAATGACTTGGTTCAGCTTTCCAACAGATCCAATCCTTATCACTTTACCTTGAATTTAGGTGCTGACTACAAAGACTTTTCGGTAACGGCCCAATTAGGAGCGAGCTGGGGAGGATACAGTCTGGTCCCTTCGTCGGCATTGACGCCAAATGACGGAACCAACAATGGATATAACACGCTTGAATGGGTCAACATGCCTTCATTCTGGAATACGGACAACATGTTTGTGTATGAGGACGTCTATGATGCGCAAGGCAATCTCACCGTAGCGCAAAACCGCGATGGCTACTATCCTAACATGCGCTTTGCGAGTGTGAACAGTACGGCCTCTACCTTCTGGCGCGTAAGCGGCACAAGGGTCACTCTTAACAGATTGACGGTTGCTTATAAATTGCCGAAGAAAGTCACTGACTGGATTGGAATACAGAATGCCCGCCTCAATGTGACCGGCCAGAATCTGCTGAGTCTATATAATCCGTATCCCGATCATTTCATTGACCCCATGATGGGCTATGGAGTCTATCCGACTCTGCGCAAGTTTACGGTGGGTCTCAATGTCACATTCTAAAAGCATAACATTATGAAAAAGCTTAAATATTCGAGTGTTTTCCTTTCCGGAGCCTTGGTCTCCATGGCTCTTACGTCATGTAGCGATGACTTTTTGAAGGAAAAAAGAAACTATGATAATGTCAGCACCGAGATATACAATTATTATGAAGGCGCTGACGGTCGTATCAATGACCTCTATTATTGGTGCAACCCCAATATCCAGGGAGCTACGGGAGGACGCCTGTGGCAGTTTGTCAGCATGGGTATGGTCGAGGAACAGACCCAGAGCACAGAAGAATATGCGGGGCTGAATGTTTTCGTTGACCCCCAGACTGATCTTAACACTGTCAGCGGAACGAACCAATCGCCAGATTATTTTCAAGGTGGAAACGCTTACGTAATGAGCAACTCGACATGGGGGCGCATACGCAGCGTGAACGAAACGATCGCGGGAATAGAAGCCGGGACGCTTTCAGAAGGTGAGAAAAGCGAGTTGCTCGGGCAGGCTTATTTCTTCCGTGCCTGGTGCTATTATCAGCTCTTCCGGTTCTATGGCGGCGTTCCGATCATCAGGACCGTGATGGATCCGACCGAAGGATCTGTGGTTCCCCGCTCGTCGGCATCTGATGTCGTCGCGTTCATGGTCGCAGATCTGAACAAGTCTGCAGAGATGTTGCGTGCCCGAACGGTTGAGAGCAGGTGGGAAAGTGCGGACTACGGGCGTGTCACTTCAGGCGCGGCGCTGGCGCTGAAAGATCGCATTCTGCTCCTCTGGGCAAGTCCTTTGTTCAACCGGAGCAATGACAAGGCCCGTTGGGACAGTGCGTATGCGACTGCAAAAGCGGATCTCAACGTGATCAACCAATGCGGCTTCGGCCTGGCCTACGAGGGCAATCCGGGTAAGAACGGATCCAATTGGGCGAAGCTGTTCTTGGACGGAGCGAACAATCCGGAAGCCGTCTACGTGTCGCTCTACAATACTACGGTGCCCGATCTGACCCCCGATTACCAGCGCAATAACACGTGGGAGCAGCAGATACGTCCGGCTAACACGCTGGGCAACAACGGCAAGACGCCCTCGGCCATGATCGTTGACCTGTTTCCGATGAGAGACGGAAAGAGGCCTGCAAGCTACACATCCTATACGAAGACCGAACCTTCTGCCATTCCCTATGACAGTGATCATCCTTATCTGAACCGTGATCCGCGTTTCTATCGCACGTTTGCGTTCCCGGGGGCGTATTGGCGCTTCAATGGCGATCCCAACACTTCTACCAGCTGCAATCCGTATACGGGCGACAAATACATCCTCTGGAACTATGTCTGGTATAACGACCCTGCCAAATACAACGATCCTAAGAGCTCGGACAGTTATGGTGCCGACAATCTTTTGGGAAGCGTTCACGGCATGTATGTCCGCAAGTTCTCGGATGATCTTGATGTCAATGCTTCTCCGAATTATGTCTTCCAGACTGAAGGCAAGGCCGTAGGCTTCCGCCGATGCAATACACCTACGATGGAGATCCGTTATACAGAGGTCTTGCTCAACTTGGCTGAGGCTGCCTGTGGAGCGGGCCATCCCGACGAGGCCGTACAGATTCTGCAGCGCATCCGGGCCAGAGTCGGCTATACGGCTGACAACAATTACGGTCTGTCTGCAAATCTCTCCGGTGATCAGGCGGCCTGTATGGCTGCCATCCTTTATGAGCGTCAGATCGAGTTTGCATACGAAGGCAAGCGCTTCCAGGATCTTCGCCGATGGCTTCTCTTTGATGGAGGGACCGGCTTCGCAGGCATCGGTGCTACGCCTTTGACCGGTTGGGGAGGCAATACATGCACCTGGTTAGGCTTCAAGCCGCTGAACGGACAGCGGCGGGAGAACATGGAGTTCCGCCTGCAGGATGCCTATAACTATACCGATGGTACAAGCGGGCGCACGTGGACGGTGACAAGCGCCAATCCCGAAGAGCGGGATGCTTCCAATCCGGACCCGATCATCAAGCTCATGAAGCGTGCGGAGCGCGACGCATATGCCGTGGATCCGAGCGAGAGCATCGTCAAGAAGCCATTTGCCGAGCAGCTGGATAACCTGACGGCATTCTACAATAAGTATCTCGTGCGGAAGAATCTGAAGGGCGATGGGTATGACAGCAACAACCTGCCTCAATACATCAACTTCAAGCCGCGCTATTATATACTGGGTCTGACGCAGTCGGCACAGATCAACAATCCGAAGTTAGAGCAGACCGTCGGATGGGAAGACTACCAGACGGGAAGTCCCAGCGGAACCTTCGATCCGATCAAGTAACAAGCCTTCAATCATGAGAACGGCAGGTCAGCTGTTGGCTTGCCGTTCTCTTTTTTCATGCCCTGCCCATGGCGGGCGCCATTGGCCGCAGGGCTTTCCATGCGGTGTCACGTTCCCTCGTGTGCGGAACAGATCCGTCTCGGAATATATTTGACAATGCCAGACGGCTGATCCTGCATAATCATTCATCCTTGACAGTCGTCCCGTAAATCTCGGACGGACCAGTTGTCCGGACCGTCCGTGATCGCCTCCTGACGCGTCTTGAAATGCGTCAAAATATTTTTTCTTTACATCTATTTATTTTCCCCATATCGTATATGATTGTTCCGTGCCGTCAAGAGCTGTCCTTTGGGTCGGCCGGAGGATAGCTCCGGCGCCCCCGGAGGATAGTTTTCGCCGGCTTGGCGCGTCATTGAAGCGTGGTCGGACGGTGTTTTTGCAAGTTTATGCAGATAGCGGAAGGTTGCGTGTGGCATGACAATGCTGGATCGTTTGAATATTTCAAGACATTTTGTCGCACGGCATTTGAAGTGTCAAGCGGGGGATCCGGCTTCGGCAGTTGATCGGTCCGCAGTCTGCCGGGCATCCATAAATGCGTGCAGGAGAATGGACAAATCCGAGGTTGGTGCGTCTTTAAGGAAAAACTCAGATAAAGTGCGATCATGACAACAGACAGATGGATATGGCTCATAGGCAGCCAGCTGGTCAGCCTGACGGGATCTGCCGAGGAGCTGGCCTTTCCCGGTGCGGAGGGCTATGGACGCTTCACCACCGGCGGGAAGCGTGTGGAGGATCGGTGAAAAAAATGATGCGGTCGATTGACATTGTTCTTTCTCTTTCGTCTTATAAATAGAATGCAGTCGTTAACTGAAATGTTTTTCCGTCTTTCATGGGCACAATACCGTTTGGAGACCGGCCGCAAGGGCATGCCGGCGGTAGCGGGCAGCCGGTCCGGAACGCCGGCCTGCCGTCTGACACGCAGGCCGGAGGGAGCCAGGGACGATGGAAACGCGGACACTTGAAGCAAACAGAACAATTTATATACACAACTAATCATGAAGCAAAAACTATGGTATGCGGTAGCTGCAGCATTGCTGACCCCGCTTGCGGGCTATGCCCAGTATCCGCAGATAACAGATGAAGCGCACGCCAAAATCGATTCATTGACGCGCGTGTGGACCGCTCACTCGGACAGTGCGTGGGCCGCAGCGTTCCCCGTTGTCATCAAGGAAGCCAAGGAGGGACGCCCTTACGTGCCCTGGGCTTCACGTCCTTACGATCTCCGACAGGCCAGGATCCCGGCCTTCCCGGGTGCCGAGGGAGGCGGCATGTTCTCGTTCGGAGGCCGTGGAGGAAAGGTCCTGACCGTCACCAACTTGAATGACGACGGTCCGGGATCATTCCGCTGGGCCTGCGAACAGGGTGGGGCGCGCATCGTCGTGTTCAATGTGTCGGGCATTATCATGCTGAAGACACCGGTCAAGGTACGTGCACCCTACATCACCATCGCCGGTCAGACGGCTCCGGGTGACGGCGTCTGCATCGCCGGACAGTCATTCCAGGTCGACACGCACGATGTTGTCGTGCGCCATATGCGCTTCCGTCGCGGCAACACGGATGTCTGGTACCGCGAGGACAGCTTCGGTGGAAACCCCGTAGGCAATATCATGATCGACCACTGCTCCTGTGAATGGGGACTCGATGAGAATATTTCGTTCTACCGGCACATGTTCGATCTGGGTGACAAGGCGGGCAGCCGCAAGGAGCCTACGGTCAATGTGACCATCCAGAACACGATCTCAGCCAAGGCCCTTGATACCTACAACCATGCCTTCGGCAGCACCATCGGCGGCGAGAACGCTTCCTTCATGCGCAATCTTTGGGCCGACAACACGGGACGCAATCCGTCGATCGGGTGGGGAGGTGTGTTCAATTTCGTCAACAACGTGATCTACAACTGGGTCCACCGTACGGCCGACGGCGGCGAATACAGCACGATGTCCAACTTCATCAACAACTACTATAAGCCCGGTCCGTTGACGCCGAAGAACCAGAATGTGGGCTGGCGCATCATCAAAAGCGAAAGCCGCTCGGGCAAGCTGTTCCCCTTCAAGCAGTTTGGACGCGTCTATGCCGTCGGCAACATCATGGAGGGCTACCCGAAGATCACGGCAGACAACTGGGCAGGGGGCATCCAGACGGCCGACAAGGACGGCGAACTGACCGGCGAGGAACTGGCTATGATGCGGTCCGACGAGCCGTTCGTGATGCCGCCGTTGACCATCCTGCCGTCGTCCGAGACCTTCGAGTATGTCATGAACAACGTGGGAGCAACGCTCCCCAAGCGTGACATCGTCGACCGGCGCATCATCGAGGAGGTGAGGACAGGACAAGCTTACTACGTGAAAAAGCTCGACAAGAAGAACCCCTACGGCAATCTCTGGGGCCTGTCGCCGAAGTCGCAGAAGGAGGATGGCACCTTCAAGTATCGCCGGTTGGACAATGAGTCCTATAAATTGGGCATCATCACCGATCCCGCACAGATGGGAGGCTATCCCGAATACAAGGGGAAGCCGCGCGTGGACACCGACGGGGACGGCATGCCAGACGAATGGGAGCGGGCCAACGGGCTGGATCCGAACGATCCGACTGATGCCAACAAGGACTGCACCGGTGACGGATATACCAACATCGAGAAATATATCAACGGTATCAGTACCACTCAAAAGACCGACTGGACTGATCTCAGGAACAACCACGACACGCTTTCCGGAAGGACGGCCCTATAATATATAAGGTATGAAAAAGATTTCTTTATTCGTGATGGCCATCCTCTGGAGCCTCGGTATCTCCGCCCAGGTCAGCCTGGACAGCGGGAACCGCGATGCCCAATACGTCAAGACCATTGTCGGAAGGTCACAGAAGATCGTCGATCAGCTTGCAATACGGGATGACGCTGCCAAGGAGAGCGTGCTCCATATCATAGCCAACCGCTACTTTCTGCTCAATGATATCCACGACGGATACAGGCAGGAGATGGACCGCCTGAAGCAGGACGCGTCCGTGGATCCGTCGGAGAAGAAGCGCAGGCAGGCCGCCTTGCAGGACAATCGGGACGCCCGGCTCTATCAACATCACTTTGAATTTGAGGCCGGACTGTCCAACTATCTCACCGACAGCCAGATTGAGCAGGTGAAAGACGGCCTCACCTACGGTGTCGTAGGCGTGACCTACAATGCCTATGCGGACATGATCCCGACGCTGAAGGACACGGAGAAGGTCCAGATCATGGCCTGGTTGAAGGAGGCCCGTGAGTTTGCGATGGATGCGGGCGATTCGAAAGCGAAGCACGCATGGTTCGGCAAATACAAGGGGAGGATCAACAACTGGCTCTCGAAGCGGGGCTATGACCTGACCAAAGAGCGTCAGGCCTGGCAGCAAAGAATTGATGCAAGGAAGAAGAACCAGACTCCTTGAAATCAGATACAGATGACTTCGTGGCGGCAGAGCGCTTCGGAAGCCGGCACAGATGATGCCTTGAGGCAGCCCGGAGGTATCATCCGGCGCCTCCGGGGCAATCGTCTTGAGCTTTCAAAGATATTGTCTTGAGCTTTCAAAGATATTGTCTTGGGTTTTCAAAGATATCCTTTCGGCCGTCCAAATGATACATATGCAGCGATGAAACATAATCTCTCCGTTTTTGTCCTCGCACTTGCGGCTTTTCTGTACGCCCCGAGTGCCTTTTCCGCACCGACCATCCCGTTGGATTACTCCTATTGTGGTTACCGCCAATCAGCGGTCCGCATACCCGACGCACCTGTCAAAGTGTTTGTCCCATTGATGCCCGGCGACAATGCCGGACGCATCCAGAAGGCCATCGACTATGTGTCTTCGCTCAGACCGGACAAGAAGACCGGTCTGCGCGGAGCCGTGCTCCTCGATGCCGGAACGTTTGAGATCGGCGAGGCGCTCCGGATCCGCACCTCGGGCGTTGTGCTGCGGGGCAAGGGCCGCAAGCAGACAGTCCTGCTGAAAAAAGGCGTGGACCGGGGGGCCGCCGTCTACATTGAGGGCGTCAAGAATCTCCGTATCACAGACACATTGGATGTCGTTTCCGATTACGTGGCAGTCAACACGACTTCCCTGACCGTCGACGGCCAACTCTGTCAGGGCGATCTGGTCAAGGTCTGCAGACCCTGCACGAAGGAGTGGATCAATCATCTGCGCACCAGTAATTTCGGTGGTGGATCCGACTTAGCCTACTGGGGCTGGCACGAGGGCGATGCAGATGTCTGCTGGGACCGCACGGTCGTTACCGGCGGAAGCTCCGTGACGGTGGATGTTCCGTTGACTGTTGCGCTCGACAGACGGTGGGGATCGGCCAAGGTCTGCACGTATACGTGGCCGGGACGCATACAGGATGCCGGGGTCGAAAACCTGACCGTCCAGTCCGATTACGATGCGCACTGTCCCAAGGATGAAGATCATTGCTGGAACGGGGTTTACATCGATGCGGCCAAGGATTGCTGGGTGCGGCTCGTAGACTTCCGCCATCTGGCAGGATCGGCTGTCATCATCCAGCCCGGGGGATCGCAGGTGACGGTCGAGGACTGCACCTCCCGCGAACCCGTTTCAGAGATCGGCGGCCACCGCAGATACACTTTCCATACCTTGGGAGAAAAGGTCTTGTTCCAGCGTTGCTGGTCAGAGCAGGGCATACATGACTTCGCCGCGGGCTATTGCGCGCCCGGTCCGAATGCCTTCGTGCAGTGTGCGTCCCACGAATCGTTGGGCTTCAGCGGCTCCGTCTCGATGTGGGCCACGGGCCTGCTGTTTGATGTGGTCGACATAGACGGGCATGACCTGTCGTTCAGAAACCTCGGATTGGACAACTTCGGGGCTGGTTGGAGCACCGCAAACAGCATAATGTGGCAATGCTCTGCGGCCAACATCTGGAGCGATGATCCTGACGACGATGCCCGGAACTATGTACGCGGCTGCTGGTCAGACTTCCGCGGCACCTCCCGGATGGATGATTCGAACAACCATGTCCGTCCCTGGAGCCTCTTTGCCGATCAGCTCTCCAAGCGCCTCGGCCGTGATGTGGACGATATATGCCGCATCTATCCGCGCAGCACAGTGGCCTCCACGAGCCCCACCATCGCACAGGCACAGCAGTTTACAGCCGCATCCCGCATCCCCAAAGTGACGATGGACATGTGGATCGACAGTGCTGTCTTTCGGGCGTCCGTCTCGTCCGTGGGCATCAGAAGTGTGGATGCCGTCAAGGATCCGTCTGCTCCGGCCTCCGTGGAGAAGCACGGTTACGCCGTCGAAAACGGCCGCTTGGTCATGGACCACCGGCTTTTGGTCGGCGGACGGCATAACGTTCCGTGGTGGAGTGGGCGTCTGAATCCAAACTTCCTCAAGCGTGCGTCCTATGGTATCACACGTTTTGTGCCCGGCAGGGAAGGCCTCGGCCTCACCGACCGCATAGATAGCGTTGTGTCGAAGATGGTTTCCACGCATACCTTGATGCTCAATCAGAACTACGGACTGTGGTATGATCGCCGCCGCGCTGACCACGAACGCATCCGCCGCAAGGATGGTGAGGTGCTCGCTCCGTTTTACGAACAGGCTTTCGCACGCAGCGGACAGGGCAAGGCATGGGATGGGCTGAGCAAGTATGACCTGTCACGTCTGAACAGGTGGTACTATTTCCGGCTCAACCAATTCGCACATGAGGGCAGTGCCAAAGGATTGCTCTTGATGAACCAGCACTATTTCCAGCACAACATATTGGAGGCTGGCGCCCATTGGGTAGACTGTCCATGGCGTACGGCGAACAATATCAACGGCACCGGATTTCCCGAACCTGTCATCTTCTCGGGCGACAAGCGGATCTTCTATGCGGACTATTTCTACGATCTCAACAACCGGCCCTTGCGCGACCTTCACCGTCAATATATCTTCCAGACACTTGATGCACTGGCCGGACAGCCTAATGTCATCCATTCCATCGGAGAGGAGTTCACCGGTCCTTTGCACTTTGTGAAGTTCTGGCTGCAGACCATTGACGAGTGGGAACGGTTGCGCGGGCAGAAGGTCCTCGTGTCCTTGGCGGTCAATAAGGATGTTCAGGACGCCGTCCTTGCCGATCCCCGGCTGGCCCGGATCGTCGATATCATCAATGTGGAGCAATGGTATTACCACAGCAAAGGAATCTACGCGCCGGACGGCGGACTGAATATGGCGCCGCGCCAGTATGCCCGACAGATCAAGGCAGGCAGTGTCCGGTTCGAGGATGTCTATCGGGCGGTCTCAGAATACAGACAACGTTACCCGGATAAAGCTGTGATGTATTATGCCCAGCAGTATCCTGCGCTTGGACTGGCAGTGCTGTTTGCTGGCGGCTCATGCCCGAATGTGGGGCTCGGAGACAAGCAGCTGCTGGCCGATGTGGCGCAGATGAAGCCGTCCGTGCAGGGCTCTTCCTGCTACATCTTGTCCGACCCCGGCCGCGGTGCATTGATTCTCAATCGGGGAAATGCCTGCTCTGTCAGTCTCGAACCGGGGGAGTATCAGGTCAGAAAGATTGATCCGCGCACGGGAGAAAGCACGCTCGTTCAGGCCAAACAGCAAGTCTCCGGCACCGTCAGCATGGAGGCGGCAGCACTGTATTGGTATAAAAGATTGAATTGAGTCGTGAGACAGGTGACAAAAAGAAGCCCCATACGTCTTCTTATATATACCATCACACGATCGATATGAGCGTTGAAGAATTGAGCAATGAGGTCAGAGCACTGATCATGAACAAGGAGTTTATAGCCTATGTGTTTGATCCGGATAAAGAAGCCGTCAATTATTGGACGTTGTATTTAAGCAACTATCCGGAAATCACCAAGTCTTTCAATCAGGCAAAATATATCCTTCAGCACCTCGATTCATTGAAAAGCTGTTTCCGGGAAGATGAAATGCAGGAACTGAAATCGCAGATTCGAGCGTGCATCATGCACTGCCACGCAAACTAATAATATAAGTTAAAAAGAGAAGATAGATAGTAAAAAGTCTGTTTTCTCTTTTTTTTGTTTGCCAATTAATAGAAAGATTGCGAAAGATTGTTTATCTTTGCAATGGAAACAAATCTATCATAATGAACGCTACTACCATCAAAGACAATCAGGCAGCAGACCTGCTCAGCTCCTATATCGACGGAGACGATGGCGCATTTGAGGCTTTATACGACATGTATTCGCAAATGCTGTTGAACTATGGCAGTTGTCTGACGACTGATAAGGAATTGGTCAAGGACTGTGTGCATGATGTCTTCATCAAACTGCTGGATCGTAATCACGGCAAATCAATCAAACATGTCACTTCCTATCTCATCATCTCGCTCCGCAACAAGCTGGTTGATGCCTTCCGGCGCAATTCATTTCTCTCGGACGCAATGGTGGAGGATTACCGCAATGTGATCTATGCGCCGGATGTGGAGCATACCTATGTCGACCAGGAACAATCACGTTTGCAGGGCAAATTTGTCAACCGACTCCTCGGAACCTTGACTCCGCGGCAGAAAGAGGCATTCAAACTCTACTATATGGAAGAGAAACCCTATGACGAAATCTGCCGCATCATGCAGATGAACTATCACTCTGTCCGCAACTTAGTGCATCGGGGGATGCTCCGGCTCAGGGCTGCGGCGATGTAAGAGAATTTCTCACCTATTATGTTATGACAGTTTGCAAGATCCTAAAGACATGCTCCCATAGCCTTGCGTTGCTGGTCCTGTTGGTCGGAACGTGTCTTCCGACATGGGCAAAACCGGCGGATCTGACGTGGGAGACGCCCAGTAGGAACGCTTCGGAGTCGATGCCTTGCGGCGGCGGAGATATCGGACTGAATGTCTGGGTGGAGCAAGGCGACATCCTTTTTTATGTTTCCCGGAGCGGCGCTTTTGATGAGAACAATACGCTCCTCAAGCAAGGGCGCTTCCGGGTCAGGCTCAATCCGGGCCTGGACCAGTCCTCCTTCCGGCAGGTGCTGCATGTGGAGGAAGGTTATCTGACTGTCTCTGACCGATCTGTGACGGTCAGGATCTGGGTCGATGTCTTCCGTCCGGTCATCCATGTTGAGATGGACGGCGCACGGAAAAGCACCGCGCAGGTCTGGTATGAGAGCTGGCGGTATGAAGATCAGGCCATCCGCAAGGCCGAGAGTTTTCAGACATCCTACAAGTTCGGTGTTCCTCCGGGAACGGTAACGCGGCGCGATCAGATCGCCGCTGCTTCACAGTCGGTCACTTTCTATCATCATAACCAGGACAGTACGGTCTTCGACGCGACCGTTGCCCAGCAGGGATTGTTGCCCCTGAAGCCTCATCTGTGGGATCCGTTAGGCGGTCTGATCTTCGGAGGACGCATGGTTGCTCCCGGATTCAGATACCAAGGGACGGAAGAGGGCGTGTATGACCAGACGCGGTACCGTGCCTGGCGCTATGCCACAGCAACCCCCTCGCGCCGGCACTCGTTGCTGATCGCCTTGGCGGAAGCCCGTCATTCGGTAGACGAATGGCAGTCGGAGCTTGAGCGGACGATCCGTTCGGTTCGGCCGAAGCGCGACTTCGAAGCTACGACAGACTGGTGGCGGAGCTGGTGGAACCGCAGTTTCATCGAGAGTGACGGCGAAAGTCTGCCTTACACACGCAACTACACGCTCTTCCGCTACATGATGGGCTGCAACGCGAAAGGCAAGTGGCCGACGAAGTTCAACGGCGGATTGTTCTGCTTCGATCCTTCTTTCGTCCGTCCGGACTTTACCTTCACGCCCGACTACAGGCGGTGGGGCGGCGGCACACATACGGCCCAGAACCAGCGTCTGCTCTATTGGCCGATGCTGAAGAGCGGTGATTACGATGCCTTGAAGCCACAGTTGGACTTCTATCTGAACATTCTGCGGACGGCGGAGATGAAAACCCGCCATTACTGGGGGCACGGAGGAGCCAACTTTACGGAGCAGATCGAGAACTTCGGACTGCCCGAGCACGACGAATACGGTCTCCGTCGCCCTGACGGATTCGATCCGGGGCTGGAGTATAACGCGTGGTTGGAATATACATGGGACACGGTTCTCGAGTTCTGCCAGATCGCCTTGGAGAGCGAGCGCTATGGTGGGTGTGACATATCCGGCTATATTCCGTGGATCAAATCATCACTCGACTTCTTCGATGAGCACTATCGCTACCTCGCGCGGAGGCTCGGACGGCAGCAACTTGACGGCAACGGCAAGCTCATCATCTATCCCGGTTCGGGCGGCGAGACGTTCAAGATGGCCTATAACCCGTCGTCCACGGTGGCCGGACTGAAGGTTGTGGCTTCCTCGCTGATTGCTTATCTGCAGGCGCATGATGCCGACACGACAGAGATCAACCGCTATCAGGCATTCCTCAAGTCCATTCCGGACATTCCGCTGCGCACGGTCGCGGGTCATCAGGTGATCTCTCCGGCCGTCGTATGGGCACGGGTCAACAACATCGAGCCCACTATGCTCTATCCGGTCTTCCCCTGGCGCCTCTACGGAGTGGGCCGGGACAGCCTTCAGACGGCGTTAGACACCTGGCGCTATGATCCCTACGTGCAGAAGTTCAACGGTCACACCAGCTGGGAGCAGGCCAATATCTGGGCTGCATGTCTCGGCTTGACGGACGACGCCGTGAAGTTCTGCAAGCTCAAGATGCAGGACGGCCCCCATCGTTTTCCTGCCTTCTGGGGACCGGGACACGACTGGACGCCTGACCATAACTGGGGTGGGAGCGGCATGATCGGTATGCAGGAGATGCTCATGCAGGAGGTTGGCGACCGCATCCTGCTCTTTCCGGCATGGCCGAAGCACTGGAACGTGCACTTCAAACTGCATGCTTCGAGGCAGACAACGGTTGAGGCCGAGCTGCGGAATGGCAAGGTGACGATGCTGAAAGTCACGCCCCGGGAGCGGGAGAAGGACGTCGAGATTCGCTGATCTGTAACGTATTGATTTTCAATATCTAAAAAGAGGGCTGCGCAAAGCTATGCTTTGGGCGGTCAAGAGCTATGCTTTGGGCGGCCGAAAGCTATCATATCGACGGCCCGGAGCTATCATATGCGCGAGGCGGAAGATAGCTATGCTTTTCACACCTGTTTTGTCCGCCATTTCAGCTCCTGTTTTCCGCTCTTTCCGGCATGTATTTCTTTCCTTTCCGGATGATGGGTGACCAAGCGCCAGTCAATGTTAAAATTCCTTGCTCTTTTTGGCTGTTCATACGGAAATGCGTAACTTTGCCGGTAGCGGGAGGAGCTTCCCGTGAAGGCATCCGACAACGGATGCACAGACAGATCAGACAATGACAAGAAAAGAAAGATACAGCTACATCCTGAACTACTTTCAGGCGCACATGCCCGAGGTGACCACCGAGCTCCAGTTTGGCAGTGCCTTCCAGTTGCTTTGTGCCACGCTGCTCAGCGCGCAGTGTACCGACAAGCGCATCAATGCCGTGACGCCGGCCCTCTTCAGCCGTTATCCCACGGCGCAGGAGATGGCCAAGGCCGAGCCGGAAGACGTGCTGGAGTATGTCAGTTCGGTGAGTTATCCCAACGCGAAGTCGAAACATCTCGTCGAGATGTCACGGATGCTGGTGGGCGACTTCGGCGGCGAGGTGCCGGAGGAGATGGCCGATCTGGTCAAGTTGCCGGGGGTGGGGCGCAAGACAGCGAATGTTCTGCAGGCCGTATGGTTCGGCAAAGCGACGATGGCTGTCGACACCCACGTCTACCGGGTGGCCCATCGGCTTGGCTTGGTGCCCGCAGATGCCAACACGCCTTATAAGGTCGAGCTGTCACTGAAGCGTCAGATTCCCGACACGGTCATCCCCCAGGCGCACCACTGGCTGCTGCTCCATGGCCGATACATCTGCCAGAGTGCCCGCCCGAAGTGTGCGCGTTGCCCGTTCGATGGCATCTGTCCGAAATTGCTGAAAGACAGTAAGTTGGAATAAAACATCGCCACCCTGACGTGGCTATTCATCATGGATACGAAAAGAATCAATCAGTTTCTGCGCGATATAGCGGCCAATAACAACCGCCCGTGGTTCTACGAACACCGGAAAGAATATGAAGCCTGCAAGGCAGACTTCGAAGACGGGGTGGCCAAAGCCATCGCGCGCATTGCCGAGTTCGATCCCGAGATCGCTCATCTGACGCCTCGCGACTGCGTCTATCGCTTCTATCGCGACACGCGTTTCTCTGAAGACAAGTCGCCGTACAAGAACCATTTCGGCGCCTATATATGCGCCCACGGCAAGAAGGCGTTGCGTGGAGGCTACTATCTGCATGTCCAACCAGGTAACGCAATGGTTTCTATCGGCAGCTACTGGTTGCCTACGAACATTCTGACCGCATGCCGCAACGAGATCATGGGCAACATCGATGCCTGGCGCAAGGCCGTCGAGAGCGGCCAGTTCATCCGTTATTTCGGTTATCCGAATGCCTCCGGGCGTCGCGAAGGCGAGGAGTGGCCGGCCAAGGGCTTCGGGCTGGAACATCTGAAAACCTGTCCCAAGGGTTTCCCGCGTGATTATGAGTTCGTCGATTATCTGCGGATGAAAGACTATGCGTGCTGGCATGTCGTGCCGGATGCGTTCTTCGAGGGCGACGGATGGCTCGATGAGGCGGTCCGTATACTCAAGGTGGGCAAGCCGATGATGGACATCATCAATTCGGTCGTTGACGACTACGAATGACGGTCGGCCCCTCTGCTCCTTCTGTCTGACCGGAAGGCTCTCCCGGCCGCTTGTGTCCGGCTGTCTGAGTCCGCATTTTCGGCACTTTTGTTCCATTCGTATCGGGATGCAAAAAAAATAATCAGGTGCGTGACAACGTATCTGATTTTTTTTTATTTTTACGCTGTGTAACTATTAAATCTATCATTTATGATGAAAATCGGAATACCAAAAGAGATCAAGGACAATGAGAACCGGGTCGGAATGACACCCGCAGGAGTGGCCGAATTGGTCAGGCATGGACATGAAGTCTACGTGCAGCATACCGCAGGGCTCAACAGTGGCTTTGCCGATGAAGCCTATTCGAAAGTCGGGGCGACGATTCTCCCGACGATCGAAGATGTCTATGCCACGGCTGACATGATCATCAAGGTGAAGGAACCCATCGAACCGGAATACGCGTTGATCCGCAACGACCAGCTTGTGTTTACCTATTTCCATTTCGCCAGTGAGCGTCCGCTGACCGAAGCGATGATACGCAGTGGTGCCGTCTGTCTGGCCTATGAGACCGTCGAGACCCGTGACGGGCGTCTGCCGCTACTCATTCCGATGAGTGAGGTGGCAGGGCGGATGGCCGCCCTGAACGGTGCCTATTATCTGCAGAAGACCAAAGGCGGCAAGGGAAAGCTCGTCAGCGGTGTGCCCGGCGTAAAAAGAACGAAGGTGCTGGTGCTCGGAGGAGGCACCGTAGGAGAGGCCGCAGCCCGCATGGCAGCCGGTATGGGTGCTGATGTAGTCATTACTGATGTCTCGCTTCCGCGTCTCCGTCAGTTGGAAATGGAACTTCCGGTCAATGTGCGGACACTCTATTCCACCTCGCATAACATCTGTGAGGAACTTCCGGATGTGGATATCGTCATCGGCTCCGTGCTCGTTCCGGGCGACAAGGCCCCGCATCTGATCACGCGTGACATGCTCAAACTCATGGAGAAAGGCACCGTGCTCGTTGACGTGGCCATCGATCAGGGCGGCTGTTTCGAGACTTCCCGGCCGACCACACACAGCGAACCGACCTACGTGGTGGATGATATCGTCCACTATGCCGTAGCCAATATACCCGGCGCAGTGCCCAATACGTCGACCCTCGCATTGACCAACGCGACGCTGCACTATGCCCTCGAACTCGCCGACAAAGGCTGGCGCCAGGCCTGCAAGGACGATCCCGGACTGTTCTTGGGACTGAATGTCGTCAACGGAAAGGTCACCTACAAGGCCGTGGCCGATGTCTGGAACCTTCCGTATGAACCTTTGATGCTGTAAGGAAGATCAATGCGTCGCATTGTACCATGATGTCCGGTTCAGGCCCCTCAGCACTACGCTGTTGGTGCTTGGATCGGATGTTGTCAGGCCCGAATAGGTCTTCACGTCGATGAATCGCGGGCTAAAGTAGAGATTCGAATAGAGTTTGTCCGTGTAGGCAGTGCTCCGGACAACAGACTTGAGCTGATCCTCGAACTGATCTTTCAGTCCCTGGTCCTGGCAGAGACGGTTTACGTAGTCGCCTAAGTCATAGAATATGGCGCCGTTGTCAAAGCCGTCGAGCACCTGAAGGCTGTCTCTCAGCGAGTCGGGGAAGGTGTATCGCGCATTGATCTGCTTCATGAGGTCGGCCAACTTGTCCATTTGCCGGCAGTCAATGGCCGACAGTGCTCCGTAGGGATATTCATAGTTGGAGTAGAACTGATGGAATGCCTTGACGGCGGATTCATAATTCGGCGTCGGCGAAGACAGATATTGCCACATGTCAGCGTAGGGCATGCCAATGTAAATCACCTCACTTGTCGAGGCGATCAGGAAGTTGGCCACATTGCGCAGCTCATAGGCGACCTCCGCATTGGCCATGTAGCAGTCGTCGAAAAGGATGTACTGCATCTTCAAGCCTGCATTGGCGATTCCTTCGGACAGCGTCGGGACATCGGTCATATAAGCCTTGTCGCTCACGCTCCCGTAGAATCTTGTTGCCGGCCATTGACGGTCTGACGCCTTCGCAAGGCCTTTCGCGTTGTTCGGATAATCCATCCACGTGTCCTTGAGGGTCCATCCGGTGCCGTGACAGCCTACGATCATGGCGTAGTTAAGGGCCGGAGCGGCGGCCGAAGCATCTTTCAGGATCGCCGCAATGCCATCTGCCGTGGTATACTGATGGCCCGTATAGGTCTTGATGGGCCTATGTACGATCCTTGCGTTCACATACACCACCTCGTACAGACTGTCGAGGTCGGGCTTCGTGCTGAGGAAGACGACAAGCCGGTTGTTGCTGAGTCCCTTCTTCTTAATGATCGCCCCCTCGATGCTGTCGAGGTTATCGCGGAAAGCATTGTATAGTCCTATGTTTCCTCCCGATGTCCCGCTCCACGGCATGAACACCATGATGGTCTGGTTGGTGACGGCCTCTTGATCGAACGAATCATCCTTGCAGCCCGTGAAGGAGATGCATACGGTCAAGAGGAAGAAGAGATGCAGTAAATGCTTCATTGGTCTTTTTGCTTTAAATCAGAGATACTTTCCCGAAGCGCGGCGATCTTCTCTTCGGAGTCCTTTTGCTTTTTGCGTTCGAGATCCACCACTGCCTGCGGCGCGTGAGCAACGAAGTTGGCGTTGCCCAATTTCTTTTTGATGCCGGCAAGGAAATTCTCCAGATGCTCCAGTTCTTTCTCCTGCTTGGCCAGTTCGGCCGCTACGTCGATCAGATCACCTACCGGAACGGCAAACGCATCGGTGCCCACCATGAACCCGCTGGCATCTGCGGCTTTCTCGGAAACTACGTCGATCGCCTTCAGATTAGCCATCTTGAGGATGATATCGTTGAATATGGCGTAGCGATTCTGCTGTATGGCCTGCAGTTCGAGCAGCTCCCGGGGAGCGATATTCTTCTGGTTGCGCACAGCGCGGACACCTATGATGACCTGCTTGACATTCTCCATGTCGGCGACAAGGGCTTTCTCGGCTTCCGTGGGAGCCGGTATGTGGAGCTCGGCACGCATGATGCTCTCGCCCTCCTTGCGCTCATAGATATGCTGCCACAGCTCTTCGGTGATGAAAGGCATGAAGGGATGGAGCATCTTGAGCAGATTGTCGAAGAACCGGAGCGTAGCTTCGAGCGTGACGCGGTCGATGGGTTGGCCATACGCAGGCTTGATCATCTCGAGGTACCAGCTTGAGAACTCGTCCCAGAAGAGGCGGTAGATCGTCATCAAAGCATCGGAGACGCGATAGCTCCTGAACTGTTCGTCCATCTCGGCGCTGACGGCCTTGAGTTTCGCATCAAACCAGTCGACGGCGATCTTGTTGGCTTCAGACTGCCCGATGTCGGCCGTCTGCCATCCCTGAACAAGTCGGAAGGCATTCCATATCTTGTTGTTGAAGTTGCGTCCCTGCTCACACAGGCTCTCGTCAAACAAGATATCGTTGCCCGCCGGGGCGCTGAGCATCATGCCCATGCGTACTCCGTCGGCGCCATACTGATCGATCAGCATGATCGGATCGGGCGAATTGCCGAGGCTCTTTGACATCTTCCGGCCGAGCTTGTCACGCACGATGCCGGTGAAGTAGACGTGTTTGAAAGGATAAGTCTGGCGGTATTCGTAGCCGGCCATGATCATGCGGGCCACCCAGAAGAAGATGATGTCCGGTCCGGTTACGAGGTCTGATGTGGGATAATAATAGCTGATCTCCTCGTTGTCGGGGTTGGCGATGCCGTCAAAGACGGTGATCGGCCAGAGCCAACTTGAGAACCAGGTGTCGAGGCAGTCGCTTTCCTGCGTCAGGTCTTCGGCTTTCAGTCCGGCCTCGGGATATTTCTCACGGGCGGCGGCCAATGCTTCGGCTTCCGTTTCGGTGACAAACATGTCTTTCAGTGTGCGGGTCTGACCATCGGATCCCACAACGGCCTTGGTGAGATAATAGGCCGGAATGCGATGGCCCCACCACAGCTGGCGGCTGATGCACCAGTCTTTGATGTTCTCTAACCAATGCCGATAGGTGTTCTTATACTTCTTCGGATAGAACTCGATGTCATCATTCATGACCGGGGAGAGGGCAATGTCGGCAAAGTGCTGCATCTTGAGGAACCACTGGGTGCTGAGTTTCGGCTCGATGGGCACGTTGGTCCGCTCCGAGTAACCTACCTTGTTGTCATAGTCCTCCACCTTTTCCATCAGTCCTGCCTGCTGCAGATCGGTCGTGATCTGCCTGCGGACCTCCATGCGGTCCTGGCCTATGTAGAGTCCGGCTGCCTCGGACAGCGTGCCGTCATCGTTGAAGATGTCGATCGTTTCGAGGTGATGCTTGAGCCCTAACATATGGTCATTGACATCGTGGGCAGGGGTCACCTTCAGGCATCCCGTACCGAACTGGATGTCGACATAATCGTCTTCGATGACCGGAATGACGCGTCCGACCAG
>JALFRV010000249.1 GCA_022778905.1 Prevotella sp.
ACGATGTATATATCGTTATTGTCAAGCAGCGTCTTCAATGCTTTGAGACGTGCGGCATCGGTTTTTGGAAGTCGTCTATAAGGCATTGGGTTAAATCATCATTGACAATTCAGCATTCATCATTTACCATTTTCCATTCACAACGGGCTGTTCCCCCTGATGCCAATCATGCCAGTGCAAGGGGCAGTGATTACGTTCAGCGGTTGCGCTTCATCATCTTTTCCGCATAAGCCCATAGTTCCGTCTTGCGCTCTTCGGCAACGCCGACGGCGGAGAGATAAGTTCTGCTCTGGTCGAAGTAATGCTTTATCCGCTCCTGAGCCAGTTTGTCGACGCCGATCTCTGTATATATGGCGGTCACGGCAGCGATCTTTTCCTGCGGATCAAACGTGGTGGCGGAGGTCCACCTGGCCAGTTCGTCAAGCTGACTTGGCGTGGCCAGGTTAAACGCATTGATGAGCATGTAGGTCTTCTTGTTGGATATGATGTCTCCTCCGATGGCTTTTCCGAAGACCTCCGCGTCTCCATAGACATCGAGATAATCGTCCTGAAGCTGGAAAGCGAGGCCTATCTGCTCGCCAAACCGATAAAGCCTGTCGGCATCAGCATCCGTTGCGCCGGCCAGAATGGCACCCATCTTGGTGGCACAGGCCAGCAGTACACTTGTCTTGAGCCGTATCATCCCGATGTATTCGTCCTCTTTGACATCGCCTCGAGACTCAAAATCCATATCCAACTGCTGTCCTTCGCCGATCTCCAAGGCGGTCTCGGTGAACAGGTCAAGAACCGGCTTAAGCTTCGACGGATCACATTGGGCGATGAGCCGATATGCCAATACGAGCATCGAATCACCACTGAGGATGGCCGTGTTGGCATCCCACTTCCGATGAACGGTCTGATGTCCGCGCCTCAGATCGGCCTTGTCCATGAGGTCATCATGCAATAAGGTGTAGTTATGATAGGTCTCTATGGCACACGCAGACGGTATGACCGACTCCGGATCGTCACCGAAGAGACTGTAAGACAGCAACAGCAGCACGGGCCGGATGCGCTTTCCGCCCATCGAGAGGGCATATCTGATCGGATCATAGAGCGTGTCCGGCTTCCTTGCATGGGTCACATGACTGAGCCATTGATTTACTTTCTCGAGCAGTTGATCGGCAGTTTGGGTTTTCATCTCGTTCATTTAAAGTTTAAACACGATAGGTATGGCGAAGAGTGTCCGGCAGGGTTTATCGTTCTCAATACCCGGTTTCCATTTAGGCATCATTCTTACGACGCGGAGAGCCTCACGGTCCAGCAGCGGGTCAATGGACTTCTCGATCTTTGCATTGGCAATGGTGCCATCCGTGTTGATGATGAATGACACGACCACTTTGCCTTGTATCTTCTGCTGTTGGGCCAAATAGGGATAGCGGAGATTACGCTGCAGCCACTTCATGAACTCAACCATGCCGCCCGGAAACTCGGGCAGTTTGTCGACCACACGGAAGTTGAGCGGTGCCTTGCCGTCCACGGGGATCTGCGGAAGTGCCTCTGTCACGTTTGCCTCCTTGGCCTCCCCTTCGCCGTCTCCGATCAACAGGGGACTCGTGGAAGGTGCCACTTTCTCCTCCGCCTGCAGCGGCTGGTCCACCGCCTTGATCTTTTCGGTCACGGCTTTCGACGCCGGAGCCGGTTCTGCCGACACCATATCGCGCTGGTCCATGGCCGGAACCATCTCAAGATCCGATGCCAGATCGTCGAGCATTTCCGCGTTGTCAGCAGCCGACTGATCGCGTGTAGTATATTCGAAAGCGACGAACAACAGAGCCAGCACCATGATGAGTCCAAGCAGGAAGCCCGTAGTGCGCATTCCTTCTATATTGGCTGTTTCGGATTTATTATTTTCCACTACACTAAACGATGATCTTTTCCGTTATCAAGACGAATTCAGAAGCAAATTTAGTGCATATATTTGAAAAAAGCAGTATCTTTGTCCAATAATTAAATAAATTAAATGAAAAAAGTTGTTTTTACGCTCCTGTTAACGCTTTTAGCCATCTTCGCCAAAGGTCAGGAGAGCCAGACTGAATACAACTTCCTTCGTCTGCCGGCCAGTGCGCATGCGGCTGCACTCGGCGGAGACAACATCACGATCATCGAGGACGATGAAGCGCTGATCTTTCACAACCCTGCCTTGCTGTCGTCCGTGAGCGACAAGACCATCAACTTCAACTATATGAACTATATGTCCGGTGTCAACATGGCCAGCGCATCCTTCAACCGCGTCATCCGCGAGAAGGCTTCCGTGGCGGCATCCGTACAATATATCAACTACGGAACCATGAAGCAGACCGACGAGCACAATGCCGACTTGGGCGAATTCACCGCCCGTGACATCGCCTTGAGCGGCTGCTTCTCCTACTTCCTGTCCGAACACATAGCCGGAGGGATCACGGCCAAGCTGATCACTTCATACATCGGCGACTACAACTCCATAGCCATGGGGGTCGACTTAGGCCTCAACTACTACGACCCCGAACGTGAATGGTCGCTCTCATTGGTGGCAAAAAACCTCGGCGGACAGCTGAAAGCTTACGACGAGACCTATGAGAAGATGCCGTTGGACGTGCAGTTGGGCGCCAGCAAACGGCTTGCCCACACGCCCTTCAGATTCTCAGCGACCTTGGTAGACCTCAATCATTGGAACTATAAATTCATCGACCACTTGGTGGCCGGCGCCGACATTCTCCTCTCGGAAACGATCTGGGTGGGCGGCGGCTACAACTTCCGGCGCGCCAACGAGATGGAGATTGTCGGTGCAGACAATATCGGAAGCAGCCACGGAGCAGGCTTCTCAATGGGCGCGGGGCTCAACTTAGAGCGCTTCAAGCTCAATCTGGCCTACGGGAAGTATCATGTCTCGAGCAGCTCCTTGGTCGTCAACATAGCTTATACATTATGACAGATATGAAAAGAATTACGATCGCGATCGACGGTTTCTCATCTTGCGGCAAGAGTACGATGGCTAAAGACTTGGCCGCAGCAGTGGGCTACGTCTATGTGGACACCGGTGCGATGTACCGGGCCGTCACGCTTTTCGCCCTGCGCGAAGGCCTTTTCAATCCCGACGGGACCATCCGCGAGGCCGAACTGCAGGCCCGACTGCCCGAGATCAGCATCACCTTCCGGTTCAATCCGACCACAGGACGGCCGGATACCTACCTGAACGGCGAGCTCGTAGAGCAGCAGATCCGCTCGCTCGAGGTGTCTTCGCACGTCAGTCCCATCGCCACCCTGCCCTTCGTACGCACCGCCCTCGTCGCCCAGCAGCAGGCAATGGGCCGCGACAAGGGCATCGTCATGGACGGCCGGGACATCGGGACGACCGTCTTTCCGGATGCCGAACTGAAGATATTTGTCACGGCCAGTCCCGAGACCAGGGCCCAACGCCGGTTCGACGAACTGAAAGCGAAGGGCATGGAAGCAGATTATGAAGAAATACTGAGCAACGTCCGTGAGCGCGACTACATCGACACGCACCGCGAGACCTCACCTCTGCGCAAGGCAGACGACGCTGTCGAGCTCGATAACGGCTCCATGACGATCGCCGAACAGAACCAATGGCTGCTCGACCGCTTTCATGCGGTTTTGGCAGATGATAACTGCGGCCCGGACAAAGCATAGCTTCGGGCAGCCCAAAGCTATGCTCCAGCCGGCCGAGCGCGATCCTTTGGACGGCCCGAAGCTATCATATGCGCAGCCAGGAGGAACGTCTCATAAAAGACACAGGATAAACGCCTCATTGACAAAACGTTAGTCCATATTAGAGGCAATGCTGTTTCAGCCGACACGGAGCGATCGTCCGGCATGCACCGGACATCCTTCCACGGCATCCGGATGGCGTTCCGGATCCTGCGAACGGCAGCAGCCATACAGATCAGCCAGATGGTCACACAACTTAAAACGACTAATCAAACGATTCAACCATGCAATACAGAACGTTAGGAAAAACAGGTTTGAAGGTCTCGCAGATCGGCTTCGGGGCCTCCTCATTGGGCGGCGTGTTCCACGACTTCGATGAACAGTGCGGCCTCGAGACCGTCTTCACGGCGATCGAAGCAGGCATCAACTTCATCGACGTTTCGCCTTACTACGGCTATTACAAGGCCGAAACCGTGCTCGGAAAAGCGCTCAAGGACATCCCGAGGGAGCGTTTCATCCTCTCAACGAAGGTCGGTCGCTACGGCGAAAACGGCCACAACACCTGGGACTACTCTGCCCGGCGAGCCACGGAGAGCGTCTATGAGAGCATGGAACGGCTCCACGTAGACTACATAGATATCATCAACGTCCACGACATCGAGTTTGCCGACCTCCGACAGGTAGCCGACGAGACGCTTCCGGCACTCGTTGAGCTGAAGCGGAAAGGCATCGTGAGACATGTGGGATGCACGGATCTGCAGCTCGAAAACCTGCAATGGATCATCGAGCACATGCCCGAAGGAACCATAGAGAGCGTGATGAACTTCTGCCATTTCTGTCTCAACGACGACAAGCTCATTGATTTTCTTGACTTCTTTGAGGCCCATGGCGTCGGCGTGCTCAACGCTTCGCCCTTCTCCATGGGACTGCTCACCTATCGGGGGACTCCCGATTGGCATCCCGCACCGCAGCCCTTGAAAGACGCCTGCCGTCGTGCGGCCGACCTCTGTGCACAATCCGGCTATCCCATCGAGAAGCTTGCCATGCAGTATTCGCTGTCAGAGCCGCGCATAGCCTCCACCGTTTTCAGTACCACACGCCCCGAGAACCTGCTCCAGAACATCGCTTACGCCAATGAACCCATCGACTGGGACCTTGTCGGAAAGGTGAAGCAGCTCATCGGCAATCAGCAAAGAGTGTCATGGGCGAATACCTGAAGATCATCGACGCGCATGCCCACCTGTGGCTGAAGCAGGACACCGAGGTCGACGGCAAGCGCATTCTCACTCTCGCGAACGGACGCTCCATGTTCATGGGAGAAGAGGTCCAGATGCTCCCCCCGTTTCTTGTCGACGGGCGGAACACGGCCGAAGCCTTTCTCTCCAACATGGACTATGCCCGCGTGTCGGCCGCTGTGATCACGCAGGAGTTTATCGACGGCCTGCAGAACGATTATCTCCGCGAGGTCCGCAGACAGCATCCCGACCGCTTCTTCGTATTCGGCATGGCCGACTACCGACAGCCCGACTGGCCCGACCAGGCCCGTCAGCTCATCGCGGACGGCTTTGCGGGACTGAAGATCCCTGCAGCCCGGCTCATCGGAAACGGCTGGCGGGTCTGGCTGAACAGTGATCCGATGATGCAACTCATGCATACCATGGAAGACCGGCGACTGCTCCTGCACGTCGAGTTGGCTGACGGGAACACGCAAGTGGGCGAATTAGAAGACATTATCCGTGAATGCCCGCGGCTCAGGATCATGATCGGGCACTTCGGAATGGTGACCCGCGAGGGCTGGATGGATCAGATCCGGCTGGCCCGCCATCCCAATGTCTACATCGAAAGCGGTGGCATCACCTGGCTCTTCAACGATGAGTTCTGGCCCTTCCCGTCAGCCGTGAAAGCCATCAGGCAGGCTGCCGATGAGGTCGGAATGGACAAGTTGCTCTGGGGATCGGACTATCCGCGCACCATAACAGCCATCACTTACAGGATGTCTTATGACTTCATCCTCCGGAGCAGCTTGCTCACCGATGACGAAAAGCGGATGTTTCTCTGCACCAATGCACAGCAGCTGTTCGGCTTCAAACAACTCATCGATCTGCCATATATCAAGAATATGTCTGAATAAACAAGCAAACATCCAAAACAAATGAAAGCAATTCAAATCCCGGAACGAGGAGTTCTGAAAGTTGTAGATATCGAACGGCCGGTCTGCCATGACGGCGAGGTCATGCTGAAGATCAAATATGTCGGCTTCTGCGGCAGTGACCTGAACACCTACAAGGGTGCCAACGGCATGGCCAAGCCAATGGTGATCCCCGGCCACGAAATCGGTGCGGAGATCGTGGAGACCGGCGCCGGCGTCCCCGAAAGCCTGCAACGGGGCATGACGGTGACCGTCAACCCTTACACGAACTGCGGTTATTGCTCCGCCTGCCGCAACCGCCGCTACAACGCCTGCGAGCATAACGAGACGTTAGGCGTACAGCGCGACGGCGCGATGCGCGAGTTTCTTGTCGTCCCCTGGCAGAAAGTGATACCGGTGGAAGGCATCTCTGCCCGTCACTGTGCGATCATCGAGCCGATGAGCGTGGGCTTCCACGCGGTGCAGAGGGCATGTGTGGCCGACACGGACACGGTGATGGTCATCGGCTGCGGCATGGTCGGGATCGGTGCCATCGTGCGTTCGGTCGTCCGGGGGGCCACAGTCATCGCCTGCGACATTGACGATGAGAAGTTGGAGAACGTCAAGCAGTTGGGCGCAGACCATACGATCAACACCGCCAAGGAGGATCTCCACGAGCGGCTCATGACAATCACGAAGGGCCGGATGCCTGACGTCGTGATTGAGGCAGTGGGCTCACCGTTCACCCAGAACCAGGCTCTCAACGAGGCAGGCTTCACGGGTCGGATCGTCTTTATCGGCTATTCGAAGAAAGAGACCAACTTTGACACGGGGCTGATCGTCAAGAAAGAGCTTGACATACGCGGTTCGCGGAATGCGCAGCCTGAAGACTTCGAGGGTGTGATCAAGTATTTAAGCCGCGGCACATGCCCGTACGACCTGCTCATTTCGAAGGTTGTGAAGCCCGAAGAGGCTGCCGGTGCCATGGCCGAATGGAGCGCCGACCCGGGCAAGGTGTTCCGCATCCTGGTCGAATTTTAGGCTTCCAGACCGGACGGAGAAAGCCTGCGGACCGAAAGGAGTCAGATTCCGGATCGGACGGAACGATCAAACCGGACAGACAGAGACAGATTTTGGACCGGAAGGAATGACCTTCCGGCGCTGCCTGACGAAAAAGCTTTCCCGCGCCAATGTGTGCGGGAAAGCTTTTTCCGTTTAGGGGCGGCTGCCCTGGATCACTCGTAGAGATA
>JALFRV010000269.1 GCA_022778905.1 Prevotella sp.
GAACCGCATGCTCACGCAAATCAAGAAGTTAGGCTACCGGTCAGCTATCATCGTAAGGGGAAAGATAACCGTCCAATACTAATATGAGAACAGAGAACGAATTTCGCGAGGGACTCGAAGACCTCGCACAACACTACCACTCCATCCTGCAATTGCTCGGAGAGGATCCGTCCCGGGAGGGACTGGAAAAGACGCCCATGCGCGTGGCAAAGGCCATGCAGATCCTCACGCGCGGCTATACGGAAGACCCGCACAAGGTCTTGACCGACGCCTTGTTTGCCGAAAAGTACGATCAGATGGTGATCGTCAAGGACATCGACTTCTTCTCCATGTGCGAGCATCACATGCTCCCCTTCTACGGCAAGGCGCACGTGGCTTACATTCCCAATGGACATATCACGGGCTTAAGCAAGATAGCGCGCGTGGTGGACATATACAGCCACCGCCTGCAGGTGCAGGAACGACTGACCGAACAGATCGAGCAGTGCATCCAGGAGACGCTGAAGCCCCAGGGAGTGATGGTGGTCATCGAAGCCAAACACATGTGCATGCAGATGAGGGGCGTAGAAAAACAGAACGCGATCACGACGACAAGCGCCTACAGTGGCGTGTTCGAATCGGCCAAGACACGCAGCGAATTCATGAATCTGCTGCAGGGCGAGTCGAAAAGGATATAGAAGCGGCTGCCCCAAAGATCATATGCCGGAAGGCGACAGACTATTTACGTATTATCCATTAACACCATATAGATATGAAAAAGGTAAGAAGCATATTGCCCATCATCTTCTGTCTGACGGCAGTGACATTGATGATGGCATCCTGTTTCGGTGACGATACAAACGATACGATCACCGAAGAGGAGATGAAAACTTGCATTGCCAACATGGCAGGAACCTACGAGGGGACGCTCCTTACAGGCGTCATCCAGAACAATTCGCTCACGCAGACCGACTCGATCACTAACCAAATGTGGACCGCAGACGAAAACAAGATGGCCTTCATGGAGTTTCCGGCATCCCAGTTGGCCAAAGGGGTGAGCGACTTGAAAATCAAGGAGGCCCTCGAAGCATCAGATGAGATGATCAAATTGGAGGCCTACTACTATTCCTTCTCAAGCATCACGGCGCCCTATCAGTTTGCACTCGCACCGCAGACAGTCTCCGTCAGCGTGGAATACAACGGCGGTACGCACGTGCTGAAATTCCCCTTCTATCAGGGAGGATACTCCTACGGAGTAGGCAACACCACCATGCAGAGCATCCAGCTCGTCGTGGCCGGAATGTACATAGACGATTCGCAGAGTTCCTTCTTCACAGAAATGGCGCTCATATATAACGGAAAGAAAGTCTGAACAAACAAACAACGACAATGAAATTCATATCCTGGAACGTCAACGGACTGCGCGCCTGCGTAGGCAAAGGATTTGCCGAAGCATTCAAAGAGCTTGATGCCGACTTCTTCTGCCTGCAGGAGACGAAAATGCAGATGGGCCAATTGGACATCGCATTCGATGGCTATCAGTCCTACTGGAACTATGCCGAAAAGAAGGGATATTCCGGTACGGCCATCTTCACACGTCACCAACCACTCAACGTCACCTACGGAATGGGCATCGAAGAGCATGATCACGAGGGACGCATCATCACCATGGAGATGGACAAATACTATCTCGTCACGGTCTATACACCTAACTCTCAAGACGAGCTGAGACGGCTTGACTATCGCATGCAGTGGGAGAATGACTTCCGCGCATTCCTCAAACAGCTCGACGAGAAGAAGCCTGTCATTGTCTGTGGAGACATGAACGTGGCCCACGAAGAGATCGACATCAAGAACCCGAAGACCAACCGGCGCAACGCAGGTTTCACCGATGAAGAACGCGAAAAAATGACAACACTTCTCGGAAGCGGGTTCACGGACACTTTCCGCACGCTCTATCCCGAGCAGGTCACATACAGCTGGTGGTCCTATCGCTTCCGTGCACGGGAGCGGAACACAGGCTGGCGCATCGACTATTTCCTCGTGTCCGACCGCCTGAGAGACCAACTGACGGAAGCAAGGATCCACACCGACATCTTCGGAAGCGATCACTGCCCGGTGGAAGTGGATCTCAACGTCTGATCATAACCGATCGCCGCTGTGACACGCAGCACTTTTCGCAAGTTGAAAATGACTCCCAACGGTTGATCACAAACAATAAATCACCCGTAAAGCGTGACGGTATTGCTGCCGCCACGCTTTGCATTTCTACCGCCACAACAATCCTCCCCCTATTCCACTCGCACACTTTCCGATTATTATGTCGCCTCTAAGCCTTCACCATTCAAGCTCTTTGCCGCCCGCATGGAAGCTCTTTACCGTCAGCATGGAAACTCTTTACTGCCCGCATGGAAGCTCTTTACCGTCAGCGTCCAAGCAAGCAGCCGCAACCACCCGAAGACTTTGCGATCGTCAACAGAACTCTCTCCCCGAATCATACTTATCGTGCGCTTTCCAATGAGCTGTCATTCACATGTGACACTCCCATATCCCTGGCCATCAGCACCATATAGACGATGAGAAGATGAGGGTGATGAAGGAATGCAAGAAGGATGAAAGGAGGAGAAGATGATGGAGATGAAGGAATGGAAAAAGGATGTCGCCAGGATGAGAGGATTGATGAATGAAGAGTGAAGAAGACAGGGATCGCGTACACAAAAAAATGGCGATTCTGTCACAGAGCCGCCATTTCCTAAGGTTAAATGATAATTATGTTTATTGTAAGAGAGATTTCACTTCTGAGATCGGACGCTTTTCAGCGTTCCCGTCGGGATGACTCACCATGAAGTAATCATGCTTGGACACCCCGTTGTCATATTCGACGACAGCGATACTGCCGTCACGCATCCGAGCCGTAAAAAAGCCCTGCCGCTTGCCATCACGATAAGTGCCGTGCACTCTTTCCTTACCATTATTATAGTAAGTGGTGATCTCGCCGTCCAAGACCGTATTCTTATCGTTGGAAAGATCAACAAATTGATAGCCGCCTTGCGCCTTCAAGTTACCGTTCATATAATAGTCACGGAAGAGATCCTGCTTCTTTCCACCTACCGTACTGGTCATCAGTATGCGATAATAGGCGGCATCGGCACGGTTTGCAACTTGAAGCTTGTTGTCAGAGTAGTAAATAGTGTCAGCCACTACTTTAGCATTTTCAAACGCTGCATGACTGCGTGCAACCACGGTCATCGTCAGCATTACCATCATTGAGATAAGAAATAACTTCTTCATTTGATAGATTTCGTTTAAAGGGCTTTTATCTTTTTACGGGTGCAAAGGTACATATTCTTTTTCGAAACGCGCAAGGAATTAACGTTATTTTATAATTATTTTTCTTACTAAAATCATTTGTAAGAAGAAGGCATGTTTTTAATTGAAACTATTAAAATATGCGAAGATGTTACGACAGAATGAAAACCGTTTTCCCGAACAGCACGCATAAATCAACCATAAACTATACATATTGTCAGAATACGAACAAAACAGGAGATGCGACTGCATCATAAACTGGTAATGGAATTGAAATTTGAATGTAACGTTTTATTACTTTTTCAAATTGAACATAATTCCTTTTATATCTCAACATTATGCAAGAAAAATGCAAATTCAGTCGCCAAAATGACGCTCAAAAGGCCTTTTGGTTCACCGAAGCATCAAATCCGCAAGTTCGGTATCATCACCAAGGAAGTTGAGATCGACCGAAGTGGGGATCCCGTCGATCACCCCCTGGTCGCTGTGCTGCCAGAGATGATGCCGCCCGGCACCATGAACAATGGGCGCAAACGAACTGTATCGGGCAATGAAAAGCGGGTATTGGTTGAACCGGGGTGCAAGGTTCTCATTGTAGAAACGGGCATAGCTGTAGAGCAGAGGCGGCTTCCCGTAGTGACGGACGGTGAGGGCGATGAAGGCGGAGATGCTGTCCCGAAGCTGTTTACGGGTCCAGCCGCGCAGCCCTTCAGCCTCTATGTCGAGCATGGGGATCAGATCCTGAAAGGCCGGATCGGCCTGACGGCGAAAGTTGAGGAACTGGCTTGAGACGGGACTTGCGGAAGTCAGATAGTGGTAAGAGCCTACCTTCAAGCCCGCCTTTCGTGCTCCGCGCAGATTGCAGGCATAGCGCGGATCGACCATCGTTGAGCCCTCGGTCGCCTTGATATAGACGAACCTCACCGCAGTGTCGGCAGCTACCCGATCCCAACGGATGATCCCCTGATGGTGGGATACGTCAATCCCATCGTAATCCAGCACCTGATGACGGTCGAACACGGGCGTCCGCAGGCCCAAGCGGAGAGAAACTGCGGAAACAAACTGACGGTACGCGCCGGGCGCAAAGACAACAAGTAACACAAAGAGCATGAAAGCAATGCCCACGGAGAGCAGACATCCGCCCACAATTCCTCCTCTCCGCCGACGACGGAGCTGACGTCCGGAATGCCGGCGGCAGTGATGTCGGTGAGCGGCTTCGGGCATAAGGATGGGATTCAGTTCATCCGAAAGGTGATGGGAAGCTGCGTGCGCACCTTCACCTTCTGTCCATTCAATTCACCGGGCGACCACCGCGGCATCATCCGCACGACCCTGACTGCCTCCCGGTCGATGCCCGGCGAGACATGATCGATGACACGCGTGTCCCGAATGGCCCCGTCCTCATCGACGATGAAGGACACGATGACCCTTCCCTGGACCTTCGTCGCCTGCTCTATCTGCGGATATTCGACGTTGTCGGAGAGATATTGACGGAGTCCATTGATACCACCTATGAACGCCGGAGCTTTGTCCACCTCCGTGTGGACGGGCTGTCCCTCGAACACGGAGTCGATCACCGCCGTCACCAACGGACGACTGGGAAGCCCCATCGTGAGCAGTTTGCGGACGTCACGGGTCAACACTCCCTTCATGACTTCAGTCGGGACGAGCGAATGGAAGTCTGTTGTGTCATCCTCGGTCATATAGAACATGTTGAGCCAAACCCACTGATCCATCAGGCAGGCGTCCGTCATCTGCATGTTGATCACGTCCTCCGGCACACCGACACTGGCTCCTTTGATAATCTGAAGCAACAACGGATAGGATACGCCTTCACTCTGCAGCTGGCTCATCTTCAGGATATCCTTCATGAGCAGGACGCGTTCGTTGACAATATCATAGGTGACCAGCGCGACCGCGGTGTCCCCCCGTTGCGTCGAAGCCTTAGCCGGCTCGCAGATATAAGAGGCCCGAAAGGAGATGAAACGATTCTTCTGGCAGCCGATTTCCTTCAGTTCGCACGTCACATAGCAGAACTTGTCATCATCGGGAATGGTCTTGAACTGGCTCGTCACGGGACTTCCAAACCGTGCTTTCAACTGTCGTAGCGCATCCTCCATATTATCGGCGTCGGCCCGGAAGACCGCCTTTGCCAAGTAAGACTGCAAAGGTTTTACGGCTGAAAAGTCAACCATCGAAGGCCACTCCACATCAATGTCGATCACGTTGGTCTCATCGCCCCGCTGGTAAAGCAAATGCTCCTTCACGTAGCGCACGTCGCTGTTGCCTGCGTTTCCGCCCTCCTCGGCGGCCGCGTTCACGGCGACCAGCATCAAGAGGCATCCGATGAGCCGGCCTCTATTCATCTTCCGTCTCATCATCTTATCTTTTCTTCGGTTCCGCAAACTCGCCGTTGAAGGAGATCTCCTCCCTTTCACGGGCCATGACACTGATCGACGCCTGCCCCGTCTCAAACATCTCGACCACATAAAGCAACTGATCCTCACCATTGTCAACATTCATCTCGATACGCCACCGACGGTCTTTCGTCCATCGGCAGCTATAGTTGGAGATCGGCGCAGTGAAGTTCAGGCCCTTCCCTCCGCCATAAGGAACGTTGTACGCACGACCGAAATAGGGCAGGCAGGAGACCAAAGTGTCGCCCCTGACCTCTATCGAATAACCATAGTCAATATGTCTGGCCGAGCCGCGGCGGGGCAGCATGTAATTGGCTTCGACCACAAACCGTCTCGACTCCACCGCCTTCCGAACGGTCTTCACCTGCTCTGCGTTGCGGGCGGCCTTCTGTTCCGCCGTCATCCGGGAGGATCCGCAGGCAGCCAGCAGCAATGCCGTCAGCAACAGTCCAATAACCTTTTTCATTGTCATATTCTATTTTTGGGGCTAAGATAGCATTTTTTCCCGAGAGCCGGAAATCTCTTAGGAAAATTTATCAGTTGGCATGCGGCGGGCAGAAAATCACCACTTCATCCCTTGCGAAATGTTCATGCGGTTCGACTTCACCTTATTATACTTCCACACGAAGTTGACCATCAGATAACGTCCGTAGTTCTCCATGCTGGAATAGGTGACATAATTCTCACGGTTGATTACTGTCTTTCGCTCTAATGAACGGAACAGATCGAAGGCCATCAGGTTCACTTCTGCCCGACGGCGAAATACCTTCGCACCGGCCGAGAGATTGACCACATGCTGGCGGAGCACGGGTTGCCTGTTGGCATATCGCTCAAAATTAAACGTGTAGAAAGCCTTAAACGTAAAGTATTTCCATAGTGGTTGCAGTTCGACAGACGTCATCAGCTTGTTGCTCCAGTGCCAGAAACGCTGGTCGCTCATCTTGGTTCGGGAGTCCGTATACTGATAGAGATTAGTCAACAGCAGACGTACTTTCCTGAAATAATTGAACCGGAAGTTGCCTCCGAGCGACATGGTCTGTACACGGGAGACATCCCTGATGTCGTTAAAATAAAAAGGTGCATGCGCCAGATTGTAAATGGACGACAAGCCCAAGAATGATTTGATATTGGTAAACGGCGTTTCTGCGCCCAAACGAGTCATCAGATGCCACGTCCCCTGCACGTTATCATAAGTGCTGAGCTGACTGCCCGGTAACGCCGTATAGCGCCATTGGGGTAGATAGGTTGCCTCTGTGAAGTAGTGGGTGCGGTTGACGATCTCGTTGGGAGACAACTCCAGGGTGGTCGTTAAATCGATGTGTTGCATGTTCTGACCGGCCAGTATCTCGCTCCATTCGAAACGATGTCGGGTGACGGATTTCAACAGAGGGTTTCCGCCTTGCAGGAAATACGCATTGGTGGTGTTCAGCTCGGGGCGGAACTGGGGTACGGACGGCGTCTCGCTATCCAACGAATAGGTCAGCTTGTGATGCCATCGTTTCATTCCAAACTCGAAAAGCACGTTGCTGACCAGTGCGTTGAAAGACTTGTTATAGGCTGCTCTACTGACGTCTTTATCATCTTTCACCGTCATGCTTTTCCATCCGACACTGACCTGAAAC
>JALFRV010000270.1 GCA_022778905.1 Prevotella sp.
AGTCGGATATGTTGAATCCGTAGTCAACTCTCAGTTCATGCCTTATTTCTTTTTGCTGCGCGCGGTTGCCTGCATTCTTGAGGTGCAGGAGCCGGGCTATTTGATCTATTTCAGATTGTGAGAATTTGTTTCGTCCCATGATGTTTTGCTATTTGTGGATGATGATTCGGGATGGTGGACAGTCCTGAGTTGCCAGAAAGCCACGGCTGATGCTGCGGCAACGTTGAGCGAGTCTACACCGTGCATCATAGGTATGCGGACCACGTAGTCGGCATCGGCAATCACCGACGGAGCGAGTCCGTCGCCTTCGGTTCCCATGATAATGGCCAATCGGGACTCGGCTGACAGTCGCGGATCATCAAGGCTGATGGCATCCGGTGTCAGCGCCATGGCTGCCGTGCGGAATCCCCATTGCCGAAGCGAACTGACGGGCTGCCGGAGCCATGTCCAAGGAATGAGGAATACGGATCCCATGGATACGCGTATCGAACGTCGGTTGAGCGGGTCGCAGGAGGCCGGTGTCAGAAGTACGGCATCCATCCCCAAGGCGGCTGCCGAACGGAAGATGGCGCCGATGTTGGTCGTGTCGACCACGCCGTCGATGACCACGATCCGGTTGGCCCGGCGACATACAGACTCGGCCGAGGGCTGCTCCGGACGACGCATGGCACAGAGCACGCCACGGGTGAGGGTGTAGCCGGTCAGCTCGGAGAGCAACTCCCTCGAGGCTGTATAGACCGGAATGTCCCCGCACCGACTGATGATGTCTGCGGCATCTCCGTCTATATGTCTTTGCTCACATAGCATCGCTATGGGCTGGTAGCCACGGTCGAGGGCTACGCGGATCACTTTCGGACTCTCGGCAATGAAGATCCCTTTCTCCGGTTCTATGCGCCGGCGCAACTGCGCCTCAGTCATCGAACTGAAAAGATCGACACCTGGTTGCGAGAGAGATTTAACTTCGATTATAGGCATGATAAATGAGGTGAATGCAGAGCTATCATTCGGGCCGCCCGGAGCTATGCTTTCGGCGGCCAAGAGCTATGCTTTTGACCGCCGAAAGCTATCCTCTGCGCAGCCTATATGTCAAGTGTCCATCCGCCGTCTCCATGATAGACCATCTGACGGGTCATACCGCCGTCGATGCAGATGTTTTCTCCCGTGATGAATCCGGCCTTGTCCGAACAGAGAAACAGCACCATTTCGGCGATGTCCGACGGTGTGCCGACGCGTCCAACCGGCTGTTGAAGGGCATCCGCTCTGCTGATGATCTCGCCATGCGTGTTGATCCAGCCGGGCGCAACGGCATTGACACGCGCCTTGCCTGCAAGGCTCATAGCCATGGCATGGGTCAGTGCGGCAAGGCCACCTTTGGCAGCCGTGTAGCTTTCTGTTTGAGGCTGGCTCATTCGGTCGCGCGATGAGGAGATGTTGACGATGCTGGCTTCCGGGGCTAAATGATCCGCCAACAGTCGGGTGAGATAATAGGGCGCTGTGACGCCTACACGCAGGGCATACTCAAAATCTTCATAGGAGCAGGCATCTATGCCGAGCATGGGAGGAAGCGCATTATGGATCAGAAAGTTGACTTTTCCATGACGGCTGATCACCTCGGCAGCAAACCGCTCGAGGGTCCCCTTGTCTGCGACGTCTCCCACAAAGTGGTTGCCCGGCTGCTTGTCGATGACGCACACGGTTGTTCCCCGTTTTGAGAACTCTTCGGCAATGCATCTGCCAATCCCGTTGGCCCCACCGGTGACAACAGCCACCTTGCCTTTGAAATAGTCGGATGTGTCCATGCTTCTATATATAATAGGTGTGGATGCCCAGTCTGGTTACTCTTCGACGATCGGATAAATCTCGATGAACTCTCCCTGATGGCGTTTGCCGTCATAGAGCAGGTCTACAATCTTCCCGCCGACATCATCGGGGAGATGGAAACCGGGCAGGTTCATGTTGCCATTGAGATCGGTCGTGGTGGGGCCGGGATGTACACAGTAAGTCTCAATGGGTATGTTGTTTCGGTCAAAGTCAGATGCAAGGTGCGCCGTCATACAGTTCTGCGCCGCCTTACTGGCCTTGTAGGCGAGCGGATTCCAGTAAGGATTCACTTCCGAAGGGACTGTGACGCTCACGATGCGGCCATGGTTGGCTGCTATCGTCGGGACAAGTCCTTTGGTGAGTGCGAAAGTTCCTACGAAATTGACTTGTGTGGTCTCAATGATATCTTCAAGTTCCGTGTCATAGCTGGCGCAACTCATGTCTCCCGGTATGCCTGCATTGTTGATCAGCAGCTGCAGGTCCGCATGATCATGCCGGATGCCTTCCACCGTGCGGCAGATCGCGCCGTTGTCCGAGAGGTTAACTTCGATCCATGCAGCTTGTCCCGGTCCGATGGCGTTCAGTTTGTCGACTGACTTGCGTCCGCGCTCTTCGCTGCGCGCACCGACGATCACCGTCCATCCTCTGCGGATGAGATGCTCGGCAATGGCATATCCGATGCCCTTATTGGCACCTGTCACTAAAGCTTTGTTTGTCATATTCGCGTTGCTTTCTTTTGTTGATTACTTGTTTCTTCCTGATCGTTCTGCCTGCCGGACAGACGCCGGATCGCAGCTTTTGATGACGCAAATATAGCGAATTATTCGCATACCAACAAATTACACCCCCGAAAGATGTACCTCGCATGCTCCGCATGGGCAGCGGCCTACGGTCTCCTGCCGCATCCATATCCGCTGGCGTCCGCTTCATGAGGACTTTCATTGACATGATTTCCACGGTGCTCAAGGACAAGGCGTCAGGTGACTTCATGAAGCATGCGTCGGTGTGTGCCTCCGCTCTGTAAGCGGTTGGGCAGGAGAGGGAAAATTCAACTGCCCGGATCAGACTTTTGCTGCGTCAGATCCGAATTTATGGACAAATTAAGAGATCCGACATAATATTTGTGCGCGAATCATAGTAAAAATTGAGGATAATTATGTAAGTTTGCAAAACGAATCAAATCTGATGACAAAGCCCGGCAGATATTCCCTCCGCATACAGCAATTTCAGGAGAACCACTTGGACCGTGTCCTTGAAAGGGGGGACTATCGGCCGTAAAATGCCGTCGTGGCAAGTGCATGCACGAAAAGACAACAACAGAAAGACTATGATCAATCAGACCAACTGGAACGAGCTGAAGGAGATCGGCTCATACCTCCGTGAAGTGCCCTTCAAAGTGGACCGGTCTTCGCTCTACCATGCTGCGGAACTCTATGCCGGATATGATCCCCGGCAGGAAGAGAGTTTTGCACATTGTTATGACCAGTTGGTCTATAGCCATTACATAGACAAAGGCAAGCGTCCCGCCTGTGCCCATGAAGCACTGGCACGTTCGCTCCATGACTATCATGTCTGTATGGCCCTTGATCGTTTTTTAGCCGCTCACGATCCGCGCCGGTGTGTAGGTGTCATGGGCGGACATGCATTAGAACGGACCGATGAGATATATCGGTCGATCGTGCACATCAGCAAGCAACTGACCGAACACGGATTTCTCATGCTCAGCGGGGGAGGTCCGGGAGCCATGGAGGCAACCCATTTAGGTGCATGGTTGGCAGGGCATGATGACAACGACGTGAGGCAGGCATTGGAAATGCTCGAAGAAGCGCCGGCGTACACAGACTCCGGTTGGATCGCCTCGGCTTTTCGCGTGATCAACCGATTTCCCCAAGAACGCTTTGAAAGTCTCGGCATTCCGACCTGGCTCTACGGGCACGAGCCTTCGACGCCTTTTGCAACCCATATCGCGAAACTGTTTGAAAACAGTATTCGGGAAGACAACATCCTCACCTTCGCTTATGGAGGCATCATCTATACACCTGGAAGTGCAGGCACCATGCAGGAGATCTTCCAGGAAGCGGTGCAGAACCACTATCTGTCATTCGGCTTTTCCAGTCCGATGGTTTTCATGGGGACGCACTTCTGGACGAATGAACTGCCAGTCTATCCGCTGTTACAGCAACTGACACAGGCTGGCCGTTACAAAAACCTGCTGCTTTCGCTCACCGATGACCCACAGGATATCATCCGCACCATCCGGCAGTTCCGGGAGCAAGGCTGAAATACCAATACGATTTAAATGACCAATCAATTATCAACTCAAATAACATTATGGCTACAGTAGACGACAAGAAGGTTATCTTCTCCATGGTGGGTGTTTCGAAGATCATCCCCCAGAACCAGAAACAGATTCTGAAAAACATTTACCTCTCGTTCTTCTATGGTGCAAAGATCGGCATCATCGGTCTGAATGGAGCGGGAAAGTCAACCCTCATGAAAATCATCGCTGGAATCGAACAGGCCACTCAGGGGGAAGTGGTGTGGAGTCCCGGATACACGGTGGGCTATCTGCCGCAGGATCCGCCACTTGACGAAGCCAAGACGGTGAAGGAAAATGTGATGGAAGGAGTACAGCATGTGTATGACGCCTTGCAAGAATACGACGAGATCAATGTGAAGTTCGGACTTGAGGAGTATTACAGCGATGCAGACAAGATGGATAGGCTCATGCAGCGACAGGCCGAGTTGCAGGACATCATCGATGCCACGGACGCCTGGAACATGGATTCCAAATTGGAACGGGCGATGGCTGCCCTGCGGTGTCCCTCAGGCGAGTTGCCTGTGACCAATCTGTCTGGAGGAGAGCGCCGGCGTGTGGCTCTCTGCCGGTTATTGCTGCAGAAGCCCGATGTGTTGCTGTTGGACGAGCCTACGAACCATCTTGATGCCGAAAGCATCGACTGGCTCGAGCAGCACCTCCAGCAATACGAAGGAACGGTGATCGCCGTCACCCATGACCGCTATTTCCTCGATGATGTCAGCGAATGGATTCTTGAATTAGATCGTGGTGAAGGTATCCCATGGAAGGGAAACTATTCATCCTGGCTCGATCAGAAGACCAAACGCATGGAACAAGAGGAGAAGACAGCTTCCAAACGGCGCAAGACCCTCGAGCGGGAGCTTGAATGGGTGCGCATGGCGCCTAAGGCAAGACAGGCCAAAGGAAAGGCCCGACTCAACTCTTACGAGCAGATGCTCAACGAAGAGCAGAAGCAACGCGAGGAAAAACTCGAAATCTTCATCCCCAACGGACCTCGTCTCGGCAACAAAGTCATTGAGGCACAGCATGTCAGCAAAGCCTTCGGGGAGAAGGTTCTCTTCAATGATCTCAACTTCATGCTGCCTCCCAATGGCATTGTGGGTGTCATCGGGCCCAACGGAGCGGGCAAGACCACGCTCTTCCGGCTCATCATGGGATTGGAACAGGCAGACGGCGGCACCTTCGAAGTGGGAGAGACCGTCCGGCTGGCCTATGTGGATCAGCAGCACAAGGATATCGATCCGCAGAAATCCGTATATGATGTCGTCTCCCAGGGGAATGAGACGATCCGTATGGGTGGAAGGGACATCAACGCGAGAGCATATCTTTCCCGATTCAACTTCTCGGGTACTGACCAGAGCAAGCTTTGTGGCGTCCTCTCGGGTGGAGAGCGTAACCGTCTGCAGCTGGCTCTTGCCCTGAAACAGGAAGGCAACGTTCTCCTGTTGGACGAGCCCACCAATGACATTGATGTGAACACGCTGCGTGCATTGGAAGAAGGACTTGAAGCCTTTGCAGGATGTGCGGTCGTGATCAGTCATGACCGTTGGTTCCTCGATCGTATATGCACCCACATCCTCGCTTTTGAAGGCAACGGGGAGGTGTTCTATTTTGAAGGCAGCTATTCCGAATATGAAATCAACAAGGCAATGCGTCTCGGAGACGAAGAGATCAGGAAAGGGCGTTACCGGAAGTTGATGGAAGACTGATCCAGTTGATGACTGCCTGAAGAAGAAAAGATTGAAATAAGACTTTTCAGGCAGTCATTCCTTCATTCTTGCGGAGTTTGGTGTGGGCTCATTGACGAATCCGTATGATCTTAAGATGGAACAAAAAAGCGATTCTTCTTGTTTGGTTCAACAAATAATATTAACTTTATCGCAAATTTAACGTTAGCATACCTAATGCCAATGATTGTCACCTGTTGATAAATTCTTGATAATCACGAATTGATAGAGGAGAATATATGAAAGGTTCGGAGAATCAGATAGACTCCCTTTTGCTAAAGAAACTGCGCAACGGCGACGAAGAGGCCTTCTGTCAGATCTTTGATCAGTATCACAGATATCTGTATGTCATGGCCTCAAGATATTTGATGTCAGAATCCTATGCAGAAGATGCAGTGCAGCATACTTTCATGAAACTGTGGGAAGGACGCAAGATCTTTGATTTAAGAAACGGTATCAAAAATCTGCTGTTCACCATTTTAAAGAACCATGTACTCAATGAGATCAGACATAAGAACATGGTGATACAGAAGAATTATGAATTGGCGCAGATGTCGGATGAAGTTGAAAAGAATCTGTTCAGCAAAATTGCAGATGCCGATTTTAAAGAATATCTATACCGGATTATCGATCAACTGCCTCCCCAGAAGAGACAGGTGTGCCTGTTGAAGATTGATAAAGGAATGACCAATCAGGAAGTCGCAGAATATATGAACATATCGGTGCCTACCGTAAAGTCACACTACACACAGGTTGTAAAACTTTTGCGCGCTAAAATAACCGATATTCCTATACTCTTGATACTCATGTCTTCAGTTTATCATTGAGTGCAACTCATACTTTTACCCCATTATATTGTTTACTCTTTATACAGGAACAAAAACGTCATCCAATGACTTCTGAATAATCAGATCGAAAAACTCCACCCTCATGAGTCGCTAATTAGATATAACCAAAGAATGGAAGAAGCAATTATTGATAAAGTCATAGCCAATACCGCAACTAAAGAAGAAGCATCCGAGGTTGCAAGATGGTTCGCCTCCGATGACGGGCAAGACTATTTGGCACAGCGATTCGACCGCGAGGCAATCATGCTCAAGGAGGATGAAGTCAGGCTTTACGAGGCCGCAGGCATGAACTCCGTCCGAATGAGAAACCGCTTCATGCATCAGATCAGGAATCGCTTCAGAAAATCGCACATCCGATTGATAGCTGCCATTCTGCTCCCATTAGTAATCCTAAGTGGAATAACATGGTTCGTGGGAAGCCGTCTGGATCTGATCGGCCAAATGGAATATGCCACTTTGGACGTTCCTTTAGGAGAGAAAATGAATCTGATCTTTCAGGACGGCACAAGAGTACAATTAAACTCCGGATCATCTGTTACATATCCGAAATTCTTCGGCTTGTTTGAAAGGAAAGTCACCTTTTCAGGAGAGGCTTACTTCTCGGTAGCCAAAGAATCTTCACGTCCATTTATCGTAAGTTTGGGGAATGTAGAAATAAAGGTGACCGGAACAAGGTTTAATGTTAAGGCTTATCCTGACGAATCAACGATCAGTGTAACCTTGGAAGAAGGTAAGGTGGCAATTATTGACAGGGACAAGCACGTCTATCCTTTGCAGAAGAGACAGAACGCTATATATAATAAGGTAACGAGTGTGTGTGAGATCAGGCAAGTTGATGAAATGGAGACTTTCATGGCATGGCGTTCGAACTCCCTGAATTTCAATCGTGTTCCGTTGAAAGAAATCCTCAAAGTGATCGAAAGGCAGTATAATGTTACGTTTACTGCTGAAAATCCGTCATGCTTGCAGTACAAATTCAGCATCTCCACAGGAAGTGTTCAAGTCGAAGAGATACTCCACGAACTTGAGAAAGTCTCCGAAATAAGATTCAAGCAGCTTGCCAAGAATAAATATCAAGTATACTCGAAACGGCCCGACAGGTAGTCTTTTTTTTGAAAGGATTATCCTCCTCGTGATAGGGAAGCTATGTTCCTGTTCATGATGTATATTTGACCCGGATCGGTCATCAGCGTCCAAACTGATTTTGTCCTGCAAGTGGACGAAAGCAGTCGGAAAGCATGAAATGACAAGAATAAATGTGACACTGCGGTCCAATGACCGATTGGGGGTTAATTGGAAGTGTACAGCATTTCAGGAAGCACAAAAACAATGTAGACCGATTCCGTAAAAACAAGCCAAACTGCGTGAAGTGAAATCAGGCATAGTCACCATGTTAGCTTCACCGGCCGAGGAACATATGTTCATGGGCCATTTAAGTTAACTTCATAGGCCAACGAACATATGTTCTTGACAATGCCTGATTTTACTTCACTGTAGTTTAACGCTTTTGGCAGACTACTTCTATCCTTATTCATGAAGTTGGTTGACCCGGTTAAACATTATTTTTATATTTGGCTGATACGTATGCTGCTTGGTCACGATTGTGGTTGACACTGCCGCTGCGTTAGCAGAAAACATAACAGAACAAGAGTGGCGGTAAAGGCGGAGGCCTCACCTTCGGCTCTCGTTCCGGTCTCACTTAAAGCAAGACATTCTTATTGGGGGCTTACCGCTGAATGGATGCTCTGTCCTAAGAGACCAACGCCGTATCGTTCGAGAGGCGGGCAGACAAGATGCCGGCAAGCATAAAGAAGCTGTCAAGGAGTGTCAACAAACAAGAAGAAATGAGGCTCTGCGGCCAACAGACAGTTTAAGTTTACGCGTGATGCCATCCCGACATAGCAAGAGAATTTGAATGCACAAGAAATAATCCTCATATTTTTTATGTTGAACTCATACCTTTCATTGTCTGAAATGTTTATTTGTTTAGATTAATAATATAATATTAGCCATACATGAAAAAACTAACATTATTCAACCGAATACTGATGTTGTTTGTCTGCCTGACGTTTGCCACACTTGTTGCTTACGGTCAGAAAGTCACGCTCAACTATCAGAATGCACCATTTGACAGAGTTTTGAATGCGATCAAAAAACAAACTGGCCTATCATTGGTATACAGTGAACAGCTGGTCGATGTAAATCGCAAAGTTACGATAAAAGTGAAGCAAGTGGAAGTCAGAAGTGCTCTTAAGCAATTGCTGAGCGGGACAGACCTGGACTTTGAAATAAGCAATCAGAAGCTGTATTTGGTAAAGAAAGCAGTATCACAGAATAATGTGCCGGCCATATCAACTATAGAACAAAAACGAAAAATCAAGGGTAAGATTACCGATTATAAAACGGGGGAGCCCGTTATCGGGGCAACCGTTACCGAAAAAGGCAATGTCAGCAACCGGACAATCACCGATGTGAATGGTAATTTCGATATCACGGCGACCACCAATTCTGTATTTGTGGTTAATTCATTAGGATACACTTCGACTGAAGTAAGGGTCAAAGGAAGCTCAAACTTGAACATCATCCTTCAGGAAGATACCAAAATAATGGATGAAGTTGTAGTCATTGGCTATGGTGAATCGACACGCAAGGATCTGACAGGTGCCATTTCTTCCATCAAAGGAGATGAGATCGCCAAAAGCAATTCCATCGACTTTGCGCAGGCTATTCAAGGCAAAATTGCCGGCCTGCAGATTACTTCGCAGTCTGGAGAGGCCGGCGCCGGAGCGGACATGAAGATACGCGGAACCAACTCCATCAATGCAGGAACTTATCCATTGTATGTCATTGATGGTATGCAAATAGACGTGAATGAAGGTGAAGTCTCTACATCAAATGTAGGAAACAACATGACTTACAATCCATTGGCAACGATCAATCCGAACGATATTGAGTCTATTGACGTATTGAAAGATGCTTCTGCAACTGCCATATTTGGTTCGCGGGCCGCTAATGGGGTCATTATTATAACAACAAAAAAAGGTTCATCAGCTCCTGGAACTTATAATGTGGAGCTCAACACTTCATTGGGTATAAGTGCGGCAGCTCGCAAATTGAAGATGCTCACACCACAAGAATTCATTGACTACCAGTTCTCCCGTAACCTATATCGCGAAACTTACGGCAAGGATACCGATGGGGATGGGGTTGCAGACATTCCTGTGAATGCCGGCGACTACAATACGTATGACTGGCAGGAGTTGATGCTTCGAACAGGTATGACCAAAAATGTGGATCTGACATTGACGGGGACATCGAAAGGCGGAACTGCCATTTCGTCAGCATTAGGCTACCTCACGCAGAAGGGGCTTGTCATCAATAATGACTTTAAGAGGTATAGTGGGCGAATCAAGTTTGACAATAAGATCAACGAAAAGTTCTCCGCCGGCGTGTCTGCAACATTCGGACAGACGGTATCTGATGGTGCCGTCTCAAGTGGAGGAGGTGAGGGGAGCTATAACGGCGTGATTCAAGGAATCTATTTGGAACGGCCTGTTGAGCTCTACTCGCCCTCTGAGGCCGCTGGTGAATATCAAGACGGATGGCTTCCATTGACAACGCTCGTCACCTCAGAGACCTATAAAAAGCAGACTATGACACGTTTGTTCGGTAATTTGTATGCAGATTATCAAATTACCAAGGACTTGGCGTTGAAGCTCAGGGCATCCAAGAATGTGTCATTTTCCAAAATGAGTGAGTATTACAGTTCACATTCCAAATGGGGACGTACGGACAGAGGCCGTGCATCTGTACGGCAGAACGAGACAGATTCGTATAATGCTTCCATTCAGGCAGAATATTACAAGAGATTCTTGAACAAGCATTCAGTCAGATTCATGATGGGTGGAGAATTGTCCTCCTATCATTCCGAGATGACCTATACGAAAACGACCCAATTCGCGGATGAAACAACGGGCGTGTTCGATTTGAGTAAAGGAGAGTTGCCTGCCATACCTTCATCCAATGTATATGAGACTTCCCGCATGTCCATGTTCTCCCGTCTGTTGTACAATTATATGTATAAGTATTATGCAACACTGTCTTTCCGTGCTGATGCTTCCTCTTACTTCCAACCTGGAAACCGAGTGGGCTATTTTCCATCACTTGCTCTTTCATGGCGAGTAAATGAGGAAAAAATCTTGAAGAAAGTCAAATTCATCAATAATATGAAGTTAAGGGCCAGTATGGGAGCAAACGGTAACGACAGGATTACAACCTTCAGTTCTTTACCGACCATTGCTCCGAACTATTATGCTTCCGAAGGCGTGAAGCTATTAGGCATGTCTCCACTGAACTACGGTAATCCTGACTTGAAGTGGGAAACGACCTGTCAATATAATGTTGGCATAGACTTGGACTTGTTTGACAGCAGAATCAGTCTTGTGGCTGATGCTTATTACAAAGATACACGGGACATGCTGTTGAAAGCATTGATTCCATCTCAGAGTGGTTTTACATCGCAATGGAGAAACTTAGGACGCGTAGCCAATAAGGGATTAGAGTTTGCTCTAATTACCAGGAATATTGAGAGTCCAACGTTTTCTTGGAGTACTAGCATGAATTTCGATACGAACAGGAATAAGGTGCGCAGTCTTGGAGATATACAGTTCTTGCCTGTTTCAATATCAAGCAGCTTCTTCAATTCCGATCAGGGACGCATCATCGTTGGCGAGCCCATAGGAACTGGTTACGGGTATGTATTCGATGGTGTATATCAAATCAAGGATTTCGTCTGGACTGATAAGGACACCGGAGCGGTCATTGAGCCCTCGAGGATCAACT
>JALFRV010000282.1 GCA_022778905.1 Prevotella sp.
TAGAGCTCAATTGCATAGATGTTTTAAGTTCTATCCAATATTCGAAATATAAGAAAATAGGGTCATCTGGCATTTTGTATGGAGACACAAAAGCGAATGCAGACAGTCGTACTTTTGACGCCATTTTGACGGAAATTTTCAACAATGCCACTTCGGGCATTGATATAAAAGGGATCAACGCTATAAAATGTTTTTACGACGGGAGCCGTGCTATAGATGCCACGGATGCCGAAAGATACAATATTTTCAGGACTTTGAAAATATCGGAGCTTCTGTTTCTTGGCGACGAGGAGGACGATGTATGGTCTCAAGAAGATATAGTTCGGGAAATGTTGAAATACCTGAACCTGCATATCGTTCAGGAGGGCTTCGATTTTTATATCTTCTCATGGGAAAGCATAAAATCCGGGACGCCGGCATGGAAGAATCTTTATGGCGATGATACAAAGACAAGCGACGTGAGCACTTTGTTTATATCCGCAGACAACGTGGAAGGAATGGATACACAAATCAGTGTGGGAGAAATTTTTAATAGGTTGCTGTTGACGTGCGACATCAAAGATGTGTCAAGCGTCATTGATAGTCCATTAGATGATGATTTGGTTTATTCGCCTTTTTCCGGAAAACAAAAGTATATGACGGAGTACAGCAGTGCTGGCGAAGGAGAACGTTCACTTACCTCGTTTTTTAACATGATAAAGGGCAATACGACGGATTTTAAGGACGCGACAGTAACGACGTGGTTTTTGCAGGTCATGGACAACAAGCTGTGGACTTTCGGCGCGAAGGGAACGAATCTCGTCGGAGCATATGGCGCGGATGGAATGAATCAGCATGCTATTCCGAACGCGCTCGCGTCCGCTCCGGGGGCAGCGATTATATCCATGGGAAAGGTGGAGATAAAGGCAAATACTGATGATAACAGTCCAATCTCCAAGGTCGAGATGAACAACTATCTGTGTATCAGCGTGAATGGAAACGGAAAGGACGCGGAAAGCGATGTTTATCCGAGCGCGGATGTTATACGATCAAATATTCCATACGCTGTTTATAATGGCAATACGAGTGGTGGTGTTTTCAGTCCGTCAGATGACCACACGGTTAACTACATCGTGATTTCCGGAAGCATCATCTTAAATCCGTTAATGAAAAAGACGGGTAATTTTTCAGATTTGAAAGCTGCAGCGGATATTGGCGGAAACGAGATTAGCCCATTAGGTCCATGGTGGCATAAGACGGTGCCGTCGCGTATAAATGGCAACAGATATTATACGCAACAGTTCTTTAAGTCAGTACGTCCGAATGTAGAGGCAGAATATGACGGGAGCACGCAAAACGGTTTCATTCCGTTTACGGATACGGGGCCGCAAGAATACGAATACAGATACAGCGCGGTTGGAGATAGCAGCGACAAAGTGAGCAAGGTTGGAGTGCTTCAATGTATGCTGATTATCGGAGATAAATGCGTCGTGGAAAAACTTCCAGGCGATGATCTGAATACAGGCGTACCGGGGACTGGCTCCGGTCAGGTTGGTGACTATGTTTGGCGGCCCTACAAGCCACTGAATGCGTGCGCGGATGAAGATGAGTATTACAGACAGAGCTTCTCGATAGGGTTTAATCCAAAAATCGGCGACAAAATAGTTGGAAATTCTTTTGAAATACAGAATAACATTAATTACACGATGGGCGTAGACGCTACCGGGACTGCAATACCTATCAAAAAGAGCGACCATGTGAACGGCCGTGTAAAGTTTATAATACTAGGGCCTGTAAACACGTTGTGGGACGAATATACGAGGCGTCATCCGACTTTCTTCAGGCATACATCCTGGAGTACGACTACTATACCTCTGTTGGCCCATATAAGCAGCATCATGGTCAAGGAGATGGAGGTAAAGGTTTATTCGGACAATGGCAAAATCAGCGGAAATTCGGCAAACAAGGATATTGTTTATATGAGCGATACAAAGGAAACATTTGTGAACGCGAAAGACGATATTGAATTTAAGATAAACAGTGCGCTAACGAGTGAAGAGTGCAATAGAATTGGTGTTGAAAATAGTGTGAAAATATCGACGCCTACAGATTCAAGAACCGGCGACGGAGTGCTGACTATATACGACCATTACAGGGGTATACAGGCTAAGTCGGAGCAACTCTATGTAGATAGCTATTATAAAGAATACAGTGCGCCGCGTGTTGTCTTAGAACAGAGCCTGCAGGATCGTAACGGGATTGTAGGGATGTTCAGGCATTACAGGCATCCGGCTCTTTCTAAGGATTTTTTCGTGCAGGGGATAAGCCGCGACGTGGAAGAAGGTAGCGCAAAGATAGCATTAAAGGAAATTGATTGACGATGATAGAAGTAAAGATTTTTGCAAAGAACAAAGGACGTGATATTGGAGGCGAAAGAACGGGCTTCCGAAACGGATCCTTATCTACCGATATTGCGGAACAGGCAAAAGAGGCGGCGCACGCAGCCAATGCCGATATTGCCGAACAGGCGAAGGAAGCGGCGCACGCAGCCAATGCCGACGAAGCCTCTCATGCTGAAAGCGCTGCCAATATTGACACCGGCAGCAGTTTCTGGAACAAGGTGCTGCGGAAAGATAGCGATGACACGGCGCAGGGGGTGATCACGTTTCTGAAGGGCATCGTGGCAAAGGCGAAGAGCTACTTCACGGGGATCGAGAACGCGGGAAATATAGAGAACTCCGGAGATATCGTCAACTCGGGGGACATCAGGACGAAGAATATCACGGTGACGGGAAAGGCCACCTTTTTCGAGCTCGAGATCCTGAAGGCCAAGGCGGCGGGCGGTACGACCATCAACTCACCGGGCACGTTCCACGCGGACATAGTCGAGGAAACAGATGCCGGCTATGTGCTGTATCAGCGTGCAGAGCAGGACGGTAAGACACTGACGCAGATGATTGACTTGCATGATCAGCTGTTTAGCTGTGACTTCAATCTCGGCACGGGTAATTACACCGATGCCGGAAACCACTATTATTGGCGGTTGGTAACGGCAGCACCTACGGAGTACGTGACCAAGACCATCAATGGAGAGGATGTCAGATGTCTCACGGTCACCTTGTCCAAGACCGACTGCGCCGCGTCAAGCGATGTCCCGAAGGCCGGTGACGATCTGATGGTTCTCGGGCACAGGGATGATCCTGCGCGCCAGAACGCGATGATGACATCTGCATACAGATCATTTGATGTCGGGCTTACGCCTCCTTACACTGCGCAATATATAGGCATCAACAACTACGATCTGACGTCGCACAGACGCAGCTATCAAGCCTCGAACGACAATCAGTTCGTCGGCAGGATGAAGATAGTCAGCAACGGCAGTGCGGCTGTCCAGACACCCGTACCGTGCGACCTTGGCGTGTGGGACAAGACTAAATCGTATGGCTATTACGACAGAGTGTCCTACACGGATGCGGATGGCAATACGTCGCTGTGGCTGTGCATCGTCGCAGAGGGCACGACGACGAAAGAAGTTCCGGGAACGGGAGACGCCTGGGTGAAGCAAGTGTCTGGCAGTGTCGGGAAGTCATCTTACACCTTTATCCGCTACTCCAATGACGGTGGGCAGACGTTCACGGAAGCGAGCCAGGCGGCGATAGATGCAACAGCATCGGTCCCGTTGGAAGGAAGAAATGTCGTATTTGGCACTTACAGAGAGTTTGTCATATTCGGCGTAGCAGGTAAGGTCAGCTCGAAGGAATCTTACAATAGTTGCAATTTGGGGTTGATGCAACAGGCCGGCATCATCATCTCTTTCGATTTGCAGCTCACAGAAGCCGTTCCTTATCTGAACGTCTTCGCAAATAGCAAAACCGGCGATAACGCGGGATGGGTCAGTCTGGTAGCAAGGGGAAAAAGCGGTTCCACGGTTAACAACGTCGAACCGTTCAAAGAACACTTTATCGTTACCGTTGCACCGCGTGATTGGTATAACTTTTATATTCGCCTGTTGTTAACTAATGCTGCTCCTACAGCACAGCTCATCATGTCTAATCTTAAGGTGGAGGTCGGTTCCGCCGCCACCCCTTGGACACCGGCACCAGAGGACTGCACATTCGGCACCACAGAGGGTGAGTATATGGGTACGCTTGTGTGGGATAAGCCGTACCCATCGTTGGACCCGGCAGCCTATGTTTGGAGCAAGACCAAGGGCGAGAGCATCACCATCTCCTCCACCTCCGTGACCTACCAGGTGGGCGATTCGGCAACGGCAGCACCTACGGGCACATGGCAGGATACGGTGCAGGCGGCAGGACAAGGCAAGTATCTGTGGACGAAGACAACGGTGACCTACTCGGACGGCAAGTCTACCACGTCGTACACCGTATCGAGGCAGGGTGTGGACGGCACGAGCGTGCAATATGTGCTGAACCTTTCTCCATCTGTTATCCACGTTGGACAGGACGGTACGATGAGCGCAAGCAGCATAACACCTAAAGTGACGAAGATAGAAGGTGGCAAGGGTACGGTATCATGGAGTGCTACAGAGGCTTGGAAAAACGGATTGGGCGTTGCATATAAGTCTTCTCAGATGGGTGCTTTCGTATGGATTGGAAATAAAGAAGAGGAAGAAAACAAGTTATTGTTTGAAAAGTTATCGGCTGTAGAAAAAGTAACCCATATAGAGTTCCAGCTTTATAGCGGAAGTCAAATCGTGGACACTAAATATGTTCCCTTTGTCAGAGAAGCAAAGGACGGGGAACCGGGAGATCCGGGAACTCCAGGAACTCCGGGGAAGGACGGTAAAGATGCCTACGAGGTGGTATGCACTCCGCAGTCGCTCGTCTTTGATACCGATGACAGTGGGTCTCTGGACGGAGCTGACTATAAAACGGTGCAGGTGTCTCTTCAGACGGGTGGCAATACTGTAGACATATCGGGGAAAGTCAGATTGGTTGATGGATCGTGCATCAACATTGACAGTGGTGGAATAGAATTTGGAGATGGCCCCACAATAACGGTATGGCCGAATGCGATCGATACTGACGATAACAGTGTCGCGTGCACGTCTGCCAGCTTTATGATCGCTATTGATTTTGACGGCAGGACGTATTACTCCACTGTTCTTATCTCTGTTAACGTGCAGGCCTACATGAGCAGGATTGATTTGGACGCGAAGCAGTACAAGCGTACGTTCGACGAGTTCAGAGGCGACGAGACGAGCCTGACAAAGTATGGGAGTAAACTGTTGCAGACCGCCCGGGAGTTTTCGGTGGAAATGAGCGAGAAGGAAGACCGCCGGAACCTACTGACGGGCACGATGTTCAGACGCAGGGAGGAGATCGCATGGAACAACCCCCCTTATCCGTGCATGATTTCCACGTCGGTGCAGTACCGTGGGACGAACAGCGTGCTGATTGACTGCGTTGCTGAGACCAATGCCGACGGGAGCGCAAAAGACAAATGGCAGGGCGTGACATGGAATCATATCAAGGTCACCCCTGGCAAGATGTACCAGTGGTCGTTCTGGTATCGCACGCGGACAAAGGATTTGACAACAGAGGTCAAGGCGTTTGATGCTAATGGAAAAGAGTTGAGCAGGCCGATAAGTACAACAGTTGACACGGAAACGAATGCTGATGGCACTTGGCATCTGTTTAAGGCAAACTTTATCCCGACTGACGGTACGGTAACGGTTAACGCAATGGTATATATTACTTATAGCGGCAAGACCTACGTCGCCCGCCCGATGTTGGAGGAGGCGGACGCGTACGGCGGATGGTCGCCGTCGGTGAATGACTATGACTATGTCGGGGGCAACATGATCAGTGGGACGGAACGCATGGACGGGGCGAATATCTCTGTGCAGAGCGGAGCGACAAAGACAGAGAACGGATACAGCGGCATGACGTCCGTGTCCGGGACGGGATATATTGTGAATGTCAACGGGCTTGCCTTTGGTGCCAAGGAAGAATATGTGGTATCCATGATGGCTAAGGGCGAAGGGAATGTATTTGCAGAGTTTAACGGAGGCGTCTATCTTGCCGAATCGTCGGGTGGAAGTGAATCTGCGGCGACGGAGAAAAACGGCGTATATCCTGCAACGGGAAACACCGTGATACCGGTCACGTCCGAATGGCAGCGTGTCTCCGTGCATGTAATCATGTCTGGCGCGACGTCATCCGGAACGCTTTACGTAGGGTCCACGGGCGGGTCTGTGTCCATTGCCGCGCTGAAGATGGAGTCAGGTGCCACGGCAACGGACTGGACCGACAGCGCGGAGACCGTCACTTATCCGGCAGGCAGCTATGGATCGCTGTTCAACATGACTGCACGGCAGATAGAAATGTCTGTCACGGACGGTGCACGCAAGGCCGGATTGACGCTCGGCGCCAATGGAGGTTTTACGGCAACGGCGAATAACTTTTGGGTAAAGAACAGCTCGGGAGAAACGATCGCAGCCGTGGATGCTGACGGTAACATGCAAGCTGGCAGCCTTACGACGAAAAACAAGAACGGCCAGTATGCGCGCATCGACGGAACAGGTTTTGAGTTAGGGAAGACGGAAAACGGGTCGAACAAGGTATACTTCGATCTTGTGCAGAACACCAACGGGGAGGCCGTGCTGCGGTATCTTGACGGCAGCGGCAACGTGATCGGCTACATCGACAAGAATTTTTTCAATTCAAAGTCATACGGAGACACGTGGACCATGATGCAGCTCAGGTGGCTTGGGTCTGGAACGGACATATCTATGTCTTACAGCCAGCTTGCGGAAGAAATTGCCTTAGCGGCGTCGGGAGTGGCACAGACGTGCTATAAATTCAACGCGGGATTCACGCTTTCGGCTAATGGTACGAAGATATATAACTACACCGGAAATTCCAATGCTCCGGCATTCGAGAATTGCGTGTACAAAAACAAATATGCCGACGCAAGTTCGCTCGGCAGTTTCGCGAACATGATCGAAGACGGATGGTATGTAAGCGCGCGGCCTCTTGGCGGCTTGTCTGGAAATGCTTACGATTTCGGGTCCGGGCAGGAATTTATCGTAGTTTATAGATTCGTAGGTGGAAAATATTCCCAATCTAAAACAGTGTATAAAAACCAATAAAATTGAGCGTGTGATGAATACAAATTTTTGGATAAAAGTCTTCGGCTCTGTCCTCGCGACAATGATCGTCGGCGTGATCAGCTGGGGGATCGGCGTGCACGCAAGGCTATCCGTGTTGGAGTTCCAGGTTGCCAACAACCGGCAGATGTACATGGATTCTTCGAACAAGGCGGACAAGCAGATGAAGGAGCTGATAGACAAGGTGAACGACATACAGATCAAGGTCACGGAACTGTCGGTGAAGCAGGAGGACGCACGATGAGGAGACGAAGACACAGACCATGGTATGACTTCCGTGTGCGGGCTTTCTACCGCCTCATGCGCGGCAGGTGGACGGCGAAGATGCCGAAGCTGTTCAAAAGCATTTCGTTGGTGTGCGGCTTTGTGAGCGGTGCGGCTCTGGCGGTCAACACGGCAATGGAGGTCGGGCATGCCTCCGCGCCTGCCTGGTGGGACAGAATCTACGCTTTTCTTTTAGGCGCACCTGCATTGGTGATGTTTACGCTCAAGTTTACGCGAGACTACGACGCCGACGGAATACCTATGAGAGGAAACAAAAAATCGAAGATATGAAGAAAATACGGATCAACAACGACATCACGGTTAAGTGGCGCGTGACGACGAACGGAGAGGCTGTATCGTTAGAGGGCCGTCAGTTACAGCTCACGGTCAGCAACATGTACCGCAGGAGGCTCATCGAAGAGTTTGATGTCAGCGGTAACATCGTGACCTTTGTCTACCCCGGTGCGGACCAGAGGGAATGCGGCGTGTATACTGCCATCCTGCAAGACACGACAGAGGGTATGCGCACCGTGGACAAGGTGCAGGCGTTTGAGCTCGTAAGGCACTCCATCGACCAGAGTGGAGCGGACGACAGCAACATCACTACAGAGGCGGTGGAAATTGACGCGGACATCGAGGCAGGGATTGAGGGCAAGTCTGCCTATGAGGTGGCTGTGAGAAATGGGTTTTCGGGCACGGAGGCGGAGTGGCTGGCATCGCTTAAAGGCGATAAAGGGGACGCCTTCATGTTCTCCGATTTTACGGCGGAACAACTCGCAGGGCTTAAGGGCGCCAAAGGGGATTCTTTGACGTTCTCGGACCTTACAGAAGAGCAGAAAGCGCAATTGAAAGGAGATAAGGGTGATGCTTTCGCTTACTCTGATTTTACACCAGAGCAGATAGCCTCGCTCAAAGGCGACAGAGGTGACGACGGCGGCTTTTTGAGCATCGTGTCGCACGCCGATACAGACACGACGGTGACCCTGGAGCCCAACACCGAGCATCATTGGAGCGGCACGCTGACGTCGCTCAACGTCTCTTTTGCGCCGCCGATGGACACCACTAAAGAAACAGAATACAGGATGTGCTTCAAGACGGGAGCGGCAGCCCCTACGGTGACATTTTCGGGTGGCATTGTTTTTCCTTACGTACCTACTTTCAACGCGGACTGCTATTACGACGTATCAGTGTCCTACAACGAGCAGACCGGGGGCTATTACGGCGTATATGCAGAATTTGAAATACAGTAGGCTATGAGCAGGTTCAGAAGGAGAATCATGTCGGTGGTGAATGCCGACGCACCGATAAGATTTGCGGATGCGGAAGTAAAGCGTATCTGCGTGGATAATTTCGGCGGGCTGAACGGCATCAGCAATGCGAAGTACGGCACGGTAGGTGTAAAAGGCCTGGATGGTGAGGTGACGTATCGGCAGGCAAGGGCGGTGACGAATATCGGCATGCTGTTTAACAACAACACTGTCATTACGAGCTTCATGGAGTTCGAGCTGTTCCGCAATGCGAATATCCAAGACGGTCAGGCATTCAGGAACTGCGTCAATCTCGAGCGGATAGCGTTACCTGAAGGGTGCAACGTCTATGGATATTTAACTTTTCATACGTGCAAAAAATTACAGGTAATAAGATGTAAAAATATTACATTTTATAAAGATATGAACAGCATGTTCTACGGCTGTTCGTCCCTCACTTCGCTTGACGTAAGCAATTGGAACACGCAGAGTGTCACGAATATGAACAACACGTTCTACGGCTGCTCGTCCCTCACTTCGCTTGATGTGAGCGGTTGGAACACGCAGAGTGTCACGAATATGAACGGCATGTTCTACGGCTGTTCGTCCCTCACTTCGCTTGATGTGAGCGGTTGGAACACGCAGAGTGTCACGAATATGGGCAACATGTTCTACGGCTGTTCGTCCCTCACTTCGCTTGACGTAAGCAATTGGAACACGCAGAACGTGACGAATATGGGCAACATGTTCTACCAATGTACCTCCCTCACTTCGCTTGACGTAAGCAATTGGAACACGCAGAACGTGACGAATATGAACGGCATGTTCTACCAATGTACCTCCCTCACTTCGCTTGACGTAAGCAATTGGAACACGCAGAACGTGACGAATATGAACAGCATGTTCAATAACTGCAAGTCCTTAGTATATCTTGATAAATCACGATGGGACACACATAGCGCGAACGACATAAGGTCTATGTTCAGTGGTTGCATATCCCTCACATCCGACAGTAAGATTCTCCCTATACAGGCTACGCATACTTACACCGGACAGTACAGTAATATCATCTTCTCTAAGGTATCCGTTTTTGACCACATAACGGCATCGGACATCCCGAACGTGAGCGTCATTGGAGGATACATGTTTGAAAACAACAAGATATTACGATATGCGGATTTTGCACAGCACCAGAAACTTACAGCCGTTGAGTATATGCCATTTACGGGATGCGAACTATTCGAGGGGATGACGCTTCCAAACCTTCCATTGACGTTCGGTGAGATGTGGGGATATTTCTATGCTCTTCCTTCCGGGCACAGCTATCCAAAAGACCGATACATAAGATTCTTGTCATCTACTCCTCCGGCAGGCACTAAAGTCTATAACACCTACAACCATATCTACGTGCCGGACGAAGCGATTGAAACTTATAAAAACTGTGGTCTTTGGAGCCAGACGGCAGTTGAGGTCAAGTCATTGTCGGAGTGGCAGGCGGACTGTGATAAATACGGATGGACAAAATATTAAAACAAACAGTTATGATACGTTACAGAAAAGACGACGAGATTTACAACGGTCACTACATCAAGGTGGATGGTGCAATCATCATCAACCCGACGGAAGAGATGCTGACCAGGTACGGATATGTAAAAGAGGAGTATGAGGTGCCCGCAACACCACAGACAGAACCGATGAGTGGCGAAGTCATCGAGCTGCTGAAGGAACTTGCCCAGAGCACCGTCACGAGCTTACCGGACAAGGATGCCGTGAGCAAAGCTGCATTGTTCCCGACGTGGGCAAGCAGATTGGGCAAGGACGTGAAGACGGGTGAAAGGCTGTGGTATGACGGCAACCTCTACAAGGTGATCCAGGACCACACGGCGCAGGAGGCATGGAAGCCAGGCGAGGCAGTGAGCCTGTACCGGGTAATACCTGCGGACCAGGATGCGGGAACGCTTGATAATCCTGTGACGTGGGTTTTGGGCATGGCTGCCGAACTTGGCAAACACTACACTGACGGCGCGAATGTGTACAAGTGCATCCGTGACAGCGGAGGCGTAGGATTGCACTATGACCTGCCGACATTGACATCAATACAATACATGCAGAAATTATGATCACACGCAATCAACTATTACACATCATGCCCCACGCAAAGTCCAACGCTGACGGATTTGTCAAGTCATTCAATGATTTCGCGCCATCGTTCGGACTGACTACCCCGGAGCGTATCTGCCACTTCCTCGCGCAGGTGGCCCACGAATCCGGCGAGTTGAGGTATACGGAAGAACTTGCCTCCGGGGCGGCCTATGAGGGCCGTAAGGACCTGGGCAACACGGTCAAGGGCTACGGTGTCAGATACAAGGGCCGGGGATATCTGCAACTGACGGGCTACATCAATTACAAGGCCTATTCGGAGTTTGTCGGATATGACTTCTATTCAACCGCCAGCCGGGCCAAGGGAGTAGCCGGACCTGCCAATGCACTAAGGTCTGCGATGTGGTTCTGGACATATGGCAGACGCGATTTAAGTCTCATTGCGGATCTCGACAATGACCGAAATACGGAGGTCGTCTTGCAGCGGATCACGAAGTACATCAACGGAGGGCTGAACGGATTGGCGGCGAGAAGACGGTATCTTAAGAGGGCAAAGGAGGTGGTGAGGGGATGACGGGATGAGAGTTTTTTTATACGATATAAAATTTTGAGCCGCGAAATCCCGTGAGGGCGAGTAGCGGGTTTTAAAGGATTTGAAGTTTAACCAAGGCGATCTTTGACATAGTGGGACTGTTATTAAAAAAAATGCCGGATATTTTTAATAACTAAAAAAGTTATTAAAAATACAATTAGTCGAAATAAAATAGCCTAAAAATTTGGGTATATCCGAATTTAAGGCTAAATTTGCCACGTCAAAACAACATAAAATGGGCTTTGAAATAGTTGAAATGGAAGACCTGTCAGGGCCAAAGGCGCGCATATATTCTGTTGTTTTCGATGGTGACAAAGACTCTCTGTTAGAGCAATTTTTCAATGAAAATGAATCAGAGGAAGAACTATTAGAAGGGATGCTTGACAAGATCAGGGTTATGGCAAACCGAACCGGATGCTTACGCCAATTCTTTAAAGAAGGGGAGGGGAAACTGGCTGACGGCGTAGTTGCCTTGGCGGTAGATAACATCAGACTGTACGGTATCTACTTCAACAGAACAGTCATCTTGTTTGGTTCCGGCGGCATTAAGAATGTCAGGGCTTATCAAGATGATCCGAATCTGAATGCAAAGGTAGAACAGATAAAATATGTTGCATCGAAGATAAACAGAGCTATTCTTGACAGGGACATAAAGATCTCTGAAGACGGAGTTTTAGATTGTGAAAATTTTGAATTATATGGTTAAGAAGAGAAAATCAACTGGCGTTTTAAGTCATCTTCTTGGGAAACTTGACAAAAAGAAACTCGAGATGACAAGCAACCGAATGCTGGTTGCCGCCAAAATCGGTAATGCCTTGGAAAAGGAAAGACTGACGCAAAAGGAATTTGCCGTTATGATGGGCAGGTCGGAATCAGAAATATCGGAATGGCTTTCTGGAAACCGAAATTTCACGATTGACACCTTGACGGAGATTTCCTTAGCCCTAAACATATCATTGCTGGACACTTCAGTAAGTTCTGCGTATGTCATTCCTATGGAACCTTTGATTACAAGCGAAGCGAAAAAAGGGCATGTTGAGGTTGTCAGTAATGCAATATGGGTATCTTCTGTTGGTCATATTACATCTATGTCTAAATGTCAAAAAGTAGTATAGCGTATGGGCAAAATAAATATAGAATATGGGATAACGGAACTCGTAGAAGATGTTTATAAGTTCAACTACGACGCCGTTCAGGCTAATCATGGACAGATAAAACTGCAATTCCAGCTTGAACATAACATCAGTATTTTTCCAGATACAGAAAAAATAACCGTATCAATGCGGGTTCATCTATTAAGTGGCGCGGAAGAGATTGCGTTACAAGGTGTCAGGGCTTCATTTGTGACGAGGCCTTTTGGTAATTTTGTAAATATAATCGATGATGGCGGATTCAACGTGTCGACACCGGAACTTATAGACACATTTATAAGTGTTTGTATAGGTGCTGCTCGTGGAATGCTTGCCAAAAACTTAAAAGGAACAGAACTGGATGGTTTCGTCATTCCGTTAATACCGATGAATGTAATACGAGAAAATTCTTTTATGAAGTAACTCCGAATTTTGAAAATAATCATACGCTTTTAGCGGCAGTCCCACATTTGTTGAGATTGCCGCTAATTTTTTTGTGTAGATATGGAAAGGATAAAAGATTATTTAAGGCGCTTGCACATACCTTTCTGGTGGATGGTCATGACAGTCATAACACTGATGACATGCAGCTGCAGGACGAAGTACGTGACGGTGCCGGAGTACCACAAGGAGTATATTACCAAGTTGCGCGTTAACAGCTTCCGCGACAGCATCTATCACCACGACAGCATCATGATAAGGATGCAGGGAGATACGGTGTATGCGGACCGCTATCACACGGTCTACCGGGACAGGCTGCGCGACAGATTGCGGATTGACACGCTGCTAAGGACTGACAGCGTGCGCGTGCCCTATCCGGTCGAACGGGAGTTGAGCAAGTGGCAAAAAGTCCAAATGGACGCCGGAAAGATCGGGCTGGGGATCATTGCGATAGGTATGCTATACATTATCATATATGTAGTCAGACGTAGATTTTAGTTAATAGTTAATCTTTTTTTCATGCGGCCTCCGCCGTCCGGGATGGATAGCGGAGGATTTTTATGCTTTTTCGGCCCTAAACATTTAAAAAATATTAAAATCGGCCCCTTTTGACCAAAAATAAATCCTCTTTTATTTTGATAATCGGGATATTATTCGTATCTTTGTATTGTAATAATAAAACAACAACCAAAAAGGTGAGGCACACCGAAAAAACTGTAAAAAAACATGGCAAAGTACACTATCAATTACAGATGCGGACACACAGAGAAAGTTGCATTGTTTGGCAAGTATGCAGATAGAGAGAATCATATTAAGAGCCTCGAGGCAGACGATTGCCCCGCTTGCAAGCTCGCAGCAAGACTTGCTAAAGCCAACTTGTCAGATATCGCCCTTGTGGGTAGCGACAAGCAGATTGTTTGGGCTGCTGATATCAGAGCTAAGTTTATCGAGGCCAGCAACGTACTTAAAGACCTTGCAAAGGGCAAAGAGAATGAGCCGCAGATGCAGTCTTTACTTGCTTTTTTAGAAACCACTAAAAATAACACTGATGCCAAGTTCTGGATTGACAACCGCGACAGCCTAACGACTTATAAGGCAGTGTTTAGTTTTTACCAAAATAACAAGTAACTAAATAACGCTGAGCTACCGGCATGACGGGCATAAATTATGACAAAAGAGCAAGTAATAAGTTTTGTAAAGAGCGAGTTGGAGTGCGGTAATAGTATCCTGGTTGCAACCCTGGGCAATGGAGGCGCCGGCGAAGATATGGTCAGAAACATTGACTTCGCAGAGTTTCTTGAGAGTTTAGACTTTGCAGGCGAGGTTGAGCCTGCAGACGATATTGCACACTCCAAATGCTATGATCCCAAGTGGCGCACGTATCAGTTTAATGGAGGCAATGGCTTCTATCTACAGCTACAGGCGGAATGAGTAGATATTTATTACAGAAAAGCACCCCTCCTAATGGTTGGGTGCTCACTGATACAGAGCATGGCATCGTCGTGCAATTTGAAAATGGGGATTTTAATGGTACACAACAGGTGACAGCCCTTGATGATTTGAATGATTTGTCAGCATCTGACTTGTCGCGCGTCATGCGGGAGCTTGGCGACTGGATTGTAAGGCACCATGCATCTATATGCTTTGGCGGCGTCCACTTTGTAGAGTGGTCCGAAGACGATAGTGAGCAGTTTATTGTCCGGGCCAAGCAACCGAGATTTCGCCTGCATGTAGTCGGTCAAGTAACGGGCGAAGAATTAAAAAAGCAACTTCGGTTGTTTTCAAACTCACCTTTTTCTCGGATCTCCCTCGCTCCCGGTGAGATAGCACGATGGGAAGATACGCCATCATTTTTTATCGAGGCTATTGACGGCATCGAGACTCATCAATTGCGGGGTTTGGTTTTAAAAGCGGCAGCATACATTAATAAAAATATTGATCGTCGACAATGATAACCGAAGAACAAAAAAATAAGGTGCTGGCCTTGTACAACACACATGAGCACAGCATTAAAGATATTATGCTGATGACGGGCGTTAAGTCATCGCAGACAATTTACCGCATTCTCTCTATGGAGGGCGTTAGGATGCAAAAAGATCGGCAGCCGGTGCGAAAGATCAGCGTTGGATTGGATGAGGAAGCTCATAATATCCTATTAGAGGCAAATCCAAAGAACGTGTCCGAATGGGTATGCAATTTAATCAAAGGTGGCTATCCGAATCGATGACAGCCTTTTATTTTCCGCCTTCAACTTTTTTAAAAGCCTCAATGACAGTTTTATCCATAATTTTTGCATAGGCGTGCTGGGTGGTGCGTATATCCGAGTGCCCGAGCACCTTAGCTACGATTTCGATGGGGTAGCCTTTATTTAGCATCAGCATCCCACAAGTCCGGCGCCCCCAGTGGCTTGAAAGCGGTTTATCTATTTTGCAGGCCGTTGCGAGCAGCTTCAAGCGCATATTATACTGCTGTACCGTCATGCGGGGGAGTTTGTAATTGTAACGTTCCAATATCTCGCGCATTGATTCCAGCACTACCACCGTATAATCCTCTCCCGTCTTTACGCGCTTACCCCTAAGCACCATGACATCATCGGCATTTTCGATCTTTTCCGGACTAAAATCAATAAGGTCAGCATACGCCATGCCCGTGTAGCACTGCGTCAAAAACATGTCACGTACCTTGCGCATTGACACGTTTTCGGCTTTGTAATCCTCTATGAGCTTGATATCATCTTCCGTCAGCCATCTTCCTTGCTCACTCTCGCCGCGTTTGATCTTGATGCCAATAGTCGGATTAGATGCCATCAAGTCATGTACGATAGCATCATTTATGTAGATTTTTAAAAATTTGATGTAGCTTGATACCGTTAGCTGGCGCATTACATGTGCATTTTCACCTTCGCCAACGATTTTCCCGCGCAGATAGTTGTAGTAATCTGATATGTTCCCGCGCGTCAGATCGGTGAACTCGATGATCTTCCCGTAGTCTTCAAGCGATGTGATGAGTTTTCTGTGATTTTTCTTCGTCGAGGCCTTTATATCGTTTCGCTCATCGATACGTCTTCGGACGTAGTCGATGAACGATTCATGTCTTGCCGGGGCTGTGTATTTTAGCATCGCGTCGAAGGCATCCCAGGTAAAGGGCTGCGATTTTGACATTAGATCAGTTATCCAATCATCGACTTTTGTTTTAAAATCGACAATCCTGCGGTTAAGCGCGTCTTTATCTAACGCGTGTACGATGTAGTTTTTGTCACTCCATTGATCTGCGTACACCATCACGCCCGTGGAGGCCCATTTACGTTTGCGGCCAAATCTTACTTCGAGGTGTATTACGCCTTTTCTTTTTGCGCTTGCTTTGTTTTTGCGGTCAAAGACCAGTCTTGTTGTTGGATATTCCATACTATGTATTTTATTAATTGTTAAACAGGGGGATCACACGGGGGGATCACAGACACGGCAAATATCGGTAAAAACACGTAGATATGAGTAAATATTCGAGACCTATTTAAATGATTTTAACGTCGTAAAGGTTCTTTGAAAAACTTTGTATCGCCTTGATTATCAACGGAAAAGGGCCCTCTTAAAGGACCCTTTTTTCCGTGACTCGCATGGGGCTCGAACCCATGACCCCAACATTAAAAGTGTTGTGCTCTACCTGCTGAGCTAGCGAGTCGATCTTGAAATTTCAAAAAGCGTTTGCAAATTTACGACCTTTTTCTCACATAAACAAATAATTAGGTGCTTTTTTGCTTTTTTTCTTCCCTTTTGGAGGGCAAGAGGAATCATCTGGGGAAGGTGGAAGGATGCTTTGGTCTATGAAGATCTTCATTACGGGCTGGATGTTTGGGGTGTTTTCGCTTCCAATAAAGGATAAAACCGGTGATGGGCAGTGAGGCGCCGACGATGGAGGCGAGGCACATCAGGATTCGACCGAACCATCCAAAGACACGGCCTTCATGCAAGTCGAGATTCATGCGATACCACTTGTCGATTCCGTGCTTATCGTCATACTTTCCCGTATAGAAGCCTTCCCCCTGTAGTTCGGTCAGGGAGCGCTGGTCGAAGAAACGATTGTCTTGCTTGAAATAGGATCCTTGCTCATGAACGATGCTCACGCGGTAGACGCCTGAAGGTTCCTGCGGCAAGGCATAATAGAACTGTACAGCCTGCGGTTCTTCCTTCGACAGGCGGGCATAGAGCCGGTCTATGGCATGCGGGAGGGTCTTCACCTGCGTGGTATCGGTAGACGGCATGACATATTCCACTAACTCGCGGTTACCGGAAGTGACTTTATAGATGCTCTTTGAAAACCATTCGAGCGCGAATAACAATCCGGTAAAAGATGCGACAATGAGCGGGAGGAGCACGTAGAAACCGACGACGCTATGGAGATCGAACATCAGCCGGCGAAACTTGAACGGTCTGTGGAGGGTGAAATGGCTCTTGAACGACTTACGGGTCCAGCGCTTCGGATACCAGAGAACAAGTCCGGTGATCAGCGTGAGGAGAAACATCAGCACGCCATAGCCGACAACCTGACGTCCCAAGGGATTGGGGAGCCAGAGCCGAAGATGCCCCTTGAGCAGGAAATCGAAGAAACGAAAGTCGTCCGCTTTCTGTCTCTCCACCCCCGTCACGCTTCCTGTGTACGGATTGAGATATATCGCCGTGTTTTCGCCGATGTTCCATTGGGCATAGTCCACCTTTACAGCCTCTTCCTTTAAGCCATAGGTAATGGCCGTAGCTTTGATCCCCTTGACCTCGCGGTCGGCAGCAGCCAGCAGACGCGATGGCGTGAGTGCGGGTCTTGTCTCCGCGCTCACGTGCCGCCAGGGCTTGCCGATAGCGGTCAGTTCGTCCTTGAAAGCGTAGAGGCCGCCGGTCAGACAGACCACGACTACGATGATTCCGGAGACGAGGCCCACCCAGAGATGGAGCCATTTAAAAACTCTCCGCATGTCAGTCGAGTTTGAAGAGGCCACCGATGAATGTTGCCGACACGCGTGCGCCCTTGGTCGCTACGG
>JALFRV010000106.1 GCA_022778905.1 Prevotella sp.
CCGAAGCCATCGAAGCCGCCATATTGATGCACGACATCGGGCACGGGCCCTTTTCTCATGTTCTGGAAAATACACTCATCCATGGCATCTCGCACGAAGAGATCTCGCTGATGATGATGGAGCAGATCAATCTGGACATGAACGGCGAACTGAACTTGGCCTTGAAGATTTTCAAGGACGAGTATCCGAAGCGGTTCCTGCATCAGTTGATCAGCTCGCAATTAGACATGGACAGGCTCGATTACCTGCGCCGCGACAGCTTCTTCACCGGAGTAACGGAAGGAAACATCGGCTCCGCACGCATCATCAAGATGCTTGATGTCGTCGACGACCGGTTGGTGGTCAACTCGAAGGGCATCTACTCCATCGAGAACTATCTCGTCGCGCGAAGGCTGATGTACTGGTCGGTCTACCTGCACAAGACGACCGTGGCCTATGAAAAAATGCTGCTGAACGTGCTGCTGCGTGCCAAGGACTTAGTGGAGCAAGGCATGGACGTCTTTGCCCCACCCGCTCTGCACTACTTCCTGCGCCATCACGTCGACGCACCATTCTTCCACAGCCACCCCGAAGCATTGCAGAACTACGAGGAACTGGATGACAATGACATCTGGAGCAGCCTCAAAGTGTGGCGCCATCATAGTGACAAGATCCTCGCGCTGTTGGCCCGCGACTTGCTCGAACGCAGGATATTCCGCGTCGAAGTGCATGAGGAACCGGTCGGCGAAGAAGCCATCGGGACATTGCAGGAGAAATTGGCAGCCGAGGCAGGTGTTTCGTTTGACGATGCCGCCTACCTCATGAGCACGAACGTCATACAGAAAGACATGTACGACATGAACGACGACCACATCTCCATCCTTGGCAAAGACGGATCCGTGAGGGATATTACTGATGCTTCCGAATTGTTCAACATTGCTTTGCTTTCTAAAAAAAATCGCAAATATTATCTTTGCTATCAGCGTTTCTGAATTTAATTTCGTATATTTGCAAAACTAATTCATTCATATCGAGAAGATGGAATTCACTGCAAAACAGATTGCCCAATTGGTTGACGGAAGAATCGAAGGAGATGAGAATGCGACTGTTCACACATTTGCCAAGATCGAAGAAAGCACGCCCGGGGCAATTTCCTTTTTAGCCAATCCCAAATATATTCACTATATATATGACACAGCTTCGACCATCGTCCTGCTGGATGAGGGACTCAAGTTGGATCATCCGGTCACGCCGACGCTTATTCGGGTGAAGGATGCACGCGACGGTGTGGCCCGGTTGTTACAAATCTATGACAGCATGAAGCCGAAGAAGACGGGCATAGACTCACTCGCTTTCATCTCACCGACAGCAAAAATAGGCAAGGACACCTATATAGGCGCATTCGCATATATCGGTGACGGCGCTGAAATAGGCGACGGCACACAGATCTATCCGCATGCTTACGTGGGTGAAGAAGCAAAGATAGGCGACGAGGCCATTCTATATCCCAACGCGACAGTCTATCACCACTGCCGTGTGGGCAACCGTGTCATCCTTCATGCAGGCTGTGTCATCGGTGCGGACGGATTCGGATTTGCGCCGAATCCGGCAACAGACAGCTATGATAAGATACCGCAGATCGGCATCGTAACCATCGAGGACGACGTAGAAATCGGGGCCAACACCTGCGTGGACAGATCCACCATGGGCAGCACCTTTATCCGCAAGGGAGTCAAATTGGACAACCTGGTCCAGATAGCGCATAATACCGACATCGGCGAAAATACTGTCATGAGCGCCCAGGTGGGCGTTGCGGGATCGACGAAAGTCGGTCAGTGGTGCATGTTTGGCGGACAAGTTGGGATCGCCGGACACATCACGATCGGAAACAAGGTTTTCTTAGGAGCTCAATCTGGGGTACCCGGAAGTCTGAAAGACAATCAGCAGCTGATCGGAACACCTCCCATGGAGCAGAAGCCTTACTTCAAATCGCAGGCCATATTCCGCAGACTGCCAGACATTTACAAAGAGTTGAACGAGCTGAAGAAAGAAGTGGAACAGCTGAAGCATAAATCCTGATTCCGCAGAGCATAGCTTTGGACGCCCGAAAGCATAGCTCTTGAGCCCCGAAAGCATAGCTCTGCAAAACACGAAAATAACATAAGGAAATAATGGAAGCAACAAAGCAAAAAACGTTGAAAGGCAGCTTCTCCCTCTTCGGGAAAGGTCTGCATACAGGACTGAGCCTTACCGTGACGTTCAATCCTGCTCCCGAAAACACCGGATACAAGATACAACGCATTGATCTCGATGATCAGCCCATCATAGATGCCATCGCCGAAAAGGTGGTAGACACCCAACGCGGCACCGTGCTCGCCTCCGGCGATGTCAGGGTGAGCACCGTAGAGCATGGCATGGCGGCACTCTACGCCATGGGGATCGACAATTGCCTGATCCAGGTCAATGGTCCTGAGTTTCCCATTCTTGACGGATCGGCCGCAATGTATGTCGACAAAATCAAGGAAGTGGGCATCGTCGACCAGAATGCACCGAAGGACTACTACATCATCCGCAAGAAGATCGAAGTGAAGGACGAGGAGAGCGGTTCATGCATCACGATCCTTCCGGACGACCAGTTCAGCATCACGGCCATGTGTTCGTTCGAGTCCAAGTTCATCAACAGTCAGTTTGCCACCTTGGATGACATCCAAACCTTTGCTGAGGAGATCGCGCCCGCGCGTACCTTTGTATTTGTACGTGACATCGTGCCGTTGCTCGAGGCCAACCTGATCAAGGGCGGCGACCTTAACAATGCGATCGTCATCTATGAGCGCGAAGTGTCTCAGGACCAATTGGACCAGCTGGCCGACATTCTGAAAGTACCCCACATGGATGCCAAGAAGATCGGCTATATACAGAACAAACCGCTGACATGGGAGAACGAGTGCACCCGTCATAAACTGCTTGACATCATCGGCGACATGGCCTTGATCGGCAAACCGATCAAGGGCCGCATCGTTGCAACAAGGCCGGGCCATACGATCAACAACAGGTTTGCCCGTCTCATGCGCAAGGAGATCCGCAAACACGAGATCCAGGCACCGATCTATGACCCCAACGAAGCACCGATCATGGACAACAACCGCATCCGGGAACTGCTCCCGCACCGCTATCCCATGCAGTTGGTCGACAAGATCATTGCCATCGGGCCGAACAGTATCGTGGGTGTCAAGAACGTGACCGCCAACGAGCCTTTCTTCCCCGGCCACTTCCCACAGGAGCCTGTGATGCCCGGCGTATTGCAGATCGAGGCGATGGCACAATGCGGCGGCCTGCTCGTGCTCAATCAAGTGGAGGAGCCGGAAGTTTGGTCCACCTATTTCATACGGATCGAAGACGTGAAGTTCCGGCAGAAAGTAGTCCCCGGAGACACCATTCTGTTCCGGGTGGAACTGCTGCATCCAGTACGCCATGGCATCAGCACGATGAAGGGCTACATGTTTGTTGGAGACACGGTCGTATCTGAAGCCACATTCACAGCGCAAATCGTAAAGAACAAATAAATATGAATCAAATCAGTCCATTAGCCTTCGTCCACCCCGAAGCAAAACTCGGCGACAACAACATCATCGGTCCGTTCTGCTGTATCGACCGCAACACGGTGATCGGAGATGACAATGTGCTTATGAACAATGTCACGATCCATTATGGTGCCCGTATCGGGAGCGGCAACGAAATATTCCCGGGAGCCAGCCTGTCAACCAAGCCGCAGGATCTGAAGTTCCGCGGCGAAGACTCCATCTGCGAGATCGGCGACCGCAACAGTATCCGTGAAAATGTCACGATCTCCCGCGGTACAGCTTCGAAAGGCATCACCAAGGTCGGCAATGACAACCTTCTCATGGAGAATATGCACATCGCCCACGACTGCGTGGTGGGCAGCCGGACGATCATCGGCAACTCTACGAAGTTCGCGGGGGAGGTGACCGTCGACGACCATGCGATCATCAGCGCGGTGGTCCTCTGCCATCAGTTCTGCAAGATCGGCGGATATGTCATGATCCAGGGAGGCAGCCGATTCTCACAGGACATTCCCCCCTATATCATAGCCGGCAAGGAACCCATCCGCTATGCAGGCATCAACATCATCGGTCTGCGCCGTCACGGATTCAGTAATGAGCTGATCGAACTGATCCATAATGCCTACCGCCTGCTCTATTCCAAGGGGGTTCTTCAGGAAGGGATCGAAGAAATCAGGAAAAACCTGCAGATCACACCGGAGATCCAGTATATCATCGACTTCGTATCTACATCCAAAAGAGGCATTATCCGATAAGCACGCCTGCTTGTCGGATAACAGCTCCCCGATATCCATGCCGCAAACGCTCATTGTAGTCTTAGGACCAACCGGTGTCGGAAAGACCGGACTGAGCCTGCGTCTTGCAGAGCATCTCCATTCACCGATCATCAATGCCGATTCGCGGCAGATCTTTCAGGAAATCCCCATTGGGACAGCAGCTCCTACAAAGCAACAACAACAGCAGGTCAGACACTATCTCGTCGGCACCCGTCACCTGAAAGACTATTACAGTGCTTCCATGTTCGAGCAGGACGTCCTGCACCTGCTGGCGACAGAGTTGCAGTCTGTCCCTACGCCCCTCATGACCGGCGGAAGCATGATGTATATCGACGCGGTATGTGATGGCATTGATGACATACCCACAATAGATGCCGCCACGCGTGAGACTATGAAAAAACGGCTGGCAGAGGAGGGCCTCCCCCGACTTGTGGATGAGCTGTCCCGATTAGACCCCGAGCACTATCAGATCGTAGACAAGAACAATCCCCGACGTGTCGTCCATGCCCTTGAGGTTTGCCATATGACAGGTCTGCCCTACTCGCATTTCCGGACAAACACAAGGAAAAGCCGTCCCTTCAGGGTCCTGAAGATCGGTCTGAACCGCCCGCGGGAGGAACTTTACGAGCGCATTAACGAGCGCGTGCGCACGATGATGGATGAAGGATTGGAACAGGAGGCCCGCAGCGTCTATCCTTTAAGAGGCCTGAATTCGCTCAATACCGTAGGTTATCGTGAGCTGTTCAACTATTTTGACGGCAAGACAGACCGCGAGGAGGCAATCCGGCAGATTCAGTCGAACACCAGACAGTATATGCGCAAGCAACTGACCTGGTTCAAGAAAGATGAACATATCGCGTGGTTTCATCCGGATAACATTGAAGAAATCATAAATTATATAGACAAATCCATATAGATAAGAACTTATTTCGTACTTTTGTATCGGGAATGCTCTTACTTTCTAAAATATTTATTCAATGCGCACATTAAGAAATATATGCACATGGTGCTGGCATAAAGTCCGCTCATTCTGGCCGTGGTATAAAAGCTTATACAAAGGAAAGAGCAAGGGGAGAAAAACGCTCGTGGCTTTTGTTTCATGCATCGTCGCGTTCTTCCTTTATCTCGGAGCCGTAGACATCAACTTCCTGTGGCTCTTCGGCAAGTCTCCCGGCTATTTCTCAGGCATCAAGGATCCGCAGAATGCGGAAGCCTCGGAGCTCTATAGTGCGGATGGAGTCATGATCGGAAAATTCTTCAGCGAGAACCGGACACCTGTCAAATACGAAGAAGTCAATCCGAATTTCTTCAAGGCATTGATCGATACCGAGGACGAGCGATTCTACAAGCATTGGGGAATCGATCCCATCGGGCTCATTGGTGCAGCCAAGGATGCGCTCCTCCGGCATGACGGGCGTGGCGCGTCGACGATCACCCAGCAGTTGGCCAAGAACATGTTCCGCGTCCGGACACAATATTCCACAGGCCTGTTGGGGAAAATCCCGGGACTTAGAATACTGATCGTCAAAAGCAAGGAATGGATTATCGCGACCAAACTCGAGACCATCTACAGCAAGAAGGAAATCCTCACGATGTATGCCAACACCGTTGACTTCGGTTCAAACGCGTATGGAATCAAGACCGCAGCCAAGACCTATTTCAACTGCTCACCGAAAGAGATGACCACGGAGCAGGCTGCCGTATTGGTCGGAATGCTGAAGGCCACGACCTTCTACAATCCTCGGACCAATCCGAAGAATAGTCTTGCCCGCCGCAACACGGTCCTCAGCAATATGCTCAAGCATGGAGACCTGACCCGCGAAGAATGCGATTCGCTCGCAAAGATCCCACTCAAGCTCGACTTCAAGGTTGAAGAAAACTATGACGGACAAGCCAAATACTTCCGCGAGGCGGTAGCTGACTATCTGAAGGACTGGTGCCACGACAACGGCTATGACCTCTACAGCAGCGGCCTCAAGATCTATACGACCATCGATACCCGCATGCAGAAGTACGCCGAAGAGGCAGCCATCAAGCAGATGAAGACCGTTCAGCGTAACTTTAACAGCCACTGGGGCACAAACGATCCATGGATAGACGAAAACGGGAAGGTCATTCCGGGCTTCATTGAAGGGATTGCCGTCCGCCAGCCTTTCTACAAATACTTGCTGGCAAAGTTCCCTGACAGCCCGGATTCCATCAACTATTACATGAACAAACCGCACACCGTCAAGCTCTTCGATTATGAAAAGGGAACAATAGAGAAGGAAATGTCTTCCTTGGATTCTATCCGCTATATGGTCCATTTCATGCATTGCTCGATGGTGGCGATGGAACCTCAGACCGGCGCAGTGAAGGCCTGGGTGGGCGATATCGACTTCAGCACTTGGAAATATGACAAGGTCACCTCGATGAGACAGCCGGGATCGACCTTCAAGCTGTTCGTTTACACGGAAGCAATGAATCAGGGTCTCACCCCCTGCGACAAGCGCCGTGACGAGTATATCTCCATGAACGTCTATGATAAGAAGAAACATGAGATGACGGTATGGACGCCGTCCAACGCCAATGGCTACTTCACCGGCGACTCTATTCCCTTGAAAAGCGCCTTCGCAAAGAGTATCAACTCGGTCGCCGTGCGGCTTGGACAGGAGATGGGGATCAAACGTATCATAGAGACCGCACAGAAAATGGGCATCAAGAGTCCGCTTGAGGATGCTCCGTCTTTGGCCTTAGGGTCCAGCGATGTCAATCTTTTAGAGATGGCGAATGCCTACTGCACGGTAGCCAATGACGGCAAACACCATGATCCGGTGTTGGTAACACGCATCGTTGACAAGGACGGCAAGGAGGTCTATATCGGTCCTACGGCTAACGAGCAGGTCATCCCTTACAAGAGTGCATTCCTGATGCAGCAGCTCCTCCAGGGCGGTATGCGCGAACCGGGCGGAACTTCCCAGAGTCTCTGGGGATATGTCGGCGATTTTCGCGACACCGAATTTGGGGGCAAGACCGGTACATCCAACAACCACTCGGACGCCTGGTTCATGTGCGTCAGCCCCAAGCTCGTTGTCGGAGCATGGGTAGGTGGCGAATACCGAAGCATCCACTTCCGCACCGGCGCACTTGGTCAGGGCAGCCGTACAGCCCTCCCCATCTGCGGTTATTTCCTCCAGTCGGTCTTCAAGGATCCTGCTTTCAAACAGTATCATGCCAAATTCAACCGTCCCAAAGACGATGACATCACGCGGGATATGTATGAATGCGCAAGCTATTACAAGCCTGCCCGAAAGGACACTGTATCTCACGACAGCCTGCAGGTGACATCAGAGGAAATCATCTTGGACGAGAATGGCAATCCGATCTCAAAGCCGGAGAAGAGTGAGAAAGATAATCCGGCAACGCCAAATGCCGAAAAAAAATCGGAGAAAAAGCGCCATCAGACCGAAGAGGTGATCAATCTTGACAATTTATAAGTGAAGGACGGAGGCGGCACACAACGCTTCCGGACTGTCTAAAAGAGCATTAAGACCCATTGAACAATCATCCCGATCAAATTGATTTGGATAATGCGGAGCTCCAACATGCACTCCAGATCTTGCAGTTTACCCGTCGCTCCCTCTTCCTTACCGGAAAGGCAGGGACGGGTAAGTCAACTTTTCTGCGACACATTGCGGCCACGACCCGCAAAAAGCACATCATCCTTGCTCCGACGGGGATAGCGGCCGTCAATGTGGGAGGATCAACGCTCCACAGCTTCTTCAAGTTGCCGTTCCATCCGCTGTTGCCCAATGACACCCGCTACAATGTCAAGAACATCCGCAACACCTTGAAATACAACAGCGAAAAGCGGAAACTTCTGCGCGCCACCGAACTGATCATTATTGACGAGATCAGTATGGTCAGGGCAGATATCATCGACTTTATCGACAAGGTCCTGCGCATCTACAACAACAATATGCGCGAACCCTTTGGCGGAAAACAACTCTTGCTCGTCGGCGACGTATATCAGCTTGAACCCGTTCTGAAAGAAGAAGACCGCTACCTGCTGAATCCTTTCTATTCCTCCTCCTACTTCTTCAATGCCAAGGTGTTCAAGGAGATGCAGCTGATCTCCATCGAACTGAACAAGGTTTACCGGCAGCGCGACCCGCTCTTCATCAATATCCTCGACCATATCCGCGCAGGCCAGACAACCGAAGCCGATCTTTCGATGCTGAACAGGCGTGTCATAGCCCCAAATGATGATCATGAGCGGCGGCAGGAGCAATCTTCCGGACCGGACGAAGCGCCCATGTCAATCACCCTCTCCACCCGCCGGGACAATGTGGACTATATCAACAAGAAGAAGTTGGAAGACCTGCCGGGAGACCCAAGAATCTTTTACGGCGTCATAGAGGGCGAATTTCCGGAAAACAGCCTGCCCACGCCCACGGAGTTGGAGCTGAAAGTCGGCGCGCAGATCCTGTTCATCCGCAATGACAAAGACAAGCGCTGGGTCAACGGGACCCTCGGTTCGATCACAGGATTCGATGAAAACGACGGAGGCATGATCTACGTCCACACGGAAGACGGCAACGACTACGACGTAGCGCAGGAGGTGTGGAGCAACGTGAAATACAAGTTCAACGAAAAGGAAAAGAAGATTGAGGAACAGACCATTGGCACCTACACGCAATACCCCATTAAGTTGGCGTGGGCCATCACCGTGCATAAGAGTCAGGGACTGACTTTCAATCAGGTGAAGATAGACCTCTCGGGCGGCGTCTTTTCAGCAGGCCAGACCTATGTAGCCCTGTCACGTTGCACCCATTTGGACGGCATCTCGCTCGTAGACCCCATCCATCGTGATCAGGTATTCATCAACAAGGAAGTGGCCGAATTTACCAAGAACTACAACAATCAGTCCGTCATCAACCTCGCCATCCAACAGTCACGGGCCGACAAGGAATACCACGAGGCGGTCGAGGCTTTTGCCCAAGGAGAGATGCAGGCCGCATTGGATCATTTCTTTATCGCCATCCACAGCCGATATGACATCGAGCAGCCGAGGGTAAAGCGGCTCCTACGCCGGAAACTGAACATCATCAACACGCAACGCACCGAGATTCAGAAGCTGAAAGATGAGGCACGACAGAAAGAGGAATCGCTGAAAGAGCTCGCCATGGAATTTGTCTTGATGGCCAAGGAATGCGAGCACGAGGGCTTCACCGATGCCGCAATCCGCAACTATGAGAAAGCGCTTGCACTCTGTCCGGATATTCCCCAGGCACTCAGACGACTCAAGAAGCTCCGCAAATAGCTCTGTCCGGCTATCCTAAAAGGACGGCAGCCGGTAACGAAAATCATCAGCGATCATGCCGACAGGATCAAAGCGCCACCGCAGCATGACTCCAATGGGTTGCCGAAAGAACACTCACTGGCTGCCCAGAACAATGGGTCTGCAGCACCAACGGGTCACTTTCAGCATCACGGAAACGCCCGGAATCTGTTTCAGCAGATAGTATTTCTTGCTTGCCCGAACCAATTTCCCAGTCATTCCTTTTAGCGGACCGTATTCCACTATCACCGAAGCCCCCTTCTTCAATGCCCCTTCTGATTCGCTGCAATACTTCACATCCACCCTGTCGAGATTGCACATGACCTGAAATTCAAACATTTCCTTGGCCGGAATTTCATAATATTCATAGCTGTCAGGTGTCTTCGTGTAGACGGACAACTTGAAAGCAGCCGAGGCGAAGATCTTGCGCATCTGCTCCTCTGAGAATTTCTTTTGGACAAAGATGATATTTCTGACTACCGGACGCTGATGGTGTTTCAGCCGCCCTTCATGATCCTTGACGGCGATGGATTCCATCGGGACAAAGGTTTCCAAGCCATATTGGGCGAGGAAATCATCAGCCTCCTGCAAACGCAGTGAGAATAGGCGAATCGCATACCATGGCAATGGGTCCTGCATATGATAGCTTTGGGGCGTCCATATGATAGCTTTGGGTTGTCCATATGATAGCTCTTGTTTCTGCAAAGATACCGAATAATTCAAAGACAGCAAAATTATTGCCCTCTTTTCATTAGCATCCGCCTGTATCAGGGATAACCAGAACTTCTAAGACAATCATTTTATCTCACACTGACAACAGAACGGTATCGCGCCCGAAGATGGACTACATCTGATCTCCAAAGGAATGATGCCAGCTCATCCGTTGTGACATGCTACCGGCATGGTATCCCTTCCCTTGATCCGGCAATGAACAGTCGGGAAGAGAGAGATCACATCGGGTTGGTCTGCAGGACTGCGGGAGCGACAACGGTTACCTTCGATTCGTCACGCTGCGTGGCATCCAAGCCGAAGATCTTGATAAAAAAGTCATAGACGGCCGTGCGCTTATTGGGACCGAAATCGTGCCGCTCTTGGGGCAGATGCACATTGGTGACCTGCCCGGAAGCACCGTACATCGCATAAATCTGTTGCAAATAGGGAAATTCCAACGATGGAACGGTGGCTGTCCAGTCGCCTCCATCGCTCACAATGAGCATCGGCTTCGGCGCAAAAAAGGCTGCCAATTCGGCATTGCAGGTACCAGCGCCGGCCAACTGAATCGGCTTTCCGCTTTCACATGGGCACCCTCCATCAAAGTGACTTGCCAGACTGACGGTCGGCGCAGCTGCCGTGAACCGGTCATCAAGCACGCTCAACAGCACGCTCTGCGTACCGCCTCCACTGCCGCCATTGACGCCGATGCGATGAGGGTCGATGTCTTTCCGGTTCTTCAGCATACAGTCAAGCATGACCAGACCGTTCAAGGCCTGCACGACATGGGCACGATCGGTGCGGTGAGCGCTTGCTCCATGTTCCCGCTCACTTTCACCCCAGCCATAGAGGTCGTAGTCTACGCAGACGGATCCCATCCGGGCCAGCGTGGCCAATCGCAGTTGCTCATCCTTGCGGTAACGGCCTCCGTTGAAGTGTCCGTCAGGACATAGAATCAGCGCATAGCCATTCCATGACCGCTTTCCACGCGCAGCCTTCCAGCGGTTCAGGGTCTTCCGGTCTGGCAGAGGGGCGTAGATGCTGCCGAAGACATGCTCTCCCTTCAACGTTTCGATACAGATATTCTGAACCGTATAGCCGTCATAGACCCTCAACTTGGAAAGTATCGGACGGCCATTCACCAACTGCTTTCTCAAGTCATCAATGCCCAGCCGTCGCCGCACCTCCTTTCTGACACTGTCCTTTCGTGCCTCAAACTGTGCCTTGTCACTATAGAGGGAGGTCAACCATGCGATCATCTTCCTTCCGTCCTCTTCATGCCGGCGGGGGTATTCATAAGGTTTGATCTTGTAAGACCCGTCATTCTGCTTCCACCAATTGAAGTCAAAGTACTTGCAGATATTATCCAAAGACTCTTCCAACGAATAGGGCTTGACGCGGAAATCTGCATACGGGAGCTTCAATCCGACCGTATCGACATCGTAACGGAAGCGGACTTTCCATCGCGCTGATATGGTCTCCATTGCCTCATGGAGACTTTTCGTGAAGTGACCCGCATAGTCATTTTGCGCTTGCAGCGTCGTGCAGCCTGTCAGGAGCATGACGGCCGTCAGGATCTTTTTCATCTTTTGCTGATTTATGGTGTCTGTATCGTTTCGCTTTATTTTGTTTTTCCACACGCTTTGGATAAGCCCAATGACGGATCAAAGCATTTCCTCCAAATGAAACTTCCCGCTTCCTTCCACCTGACATGTCTTTCCATTGGGGAAGATGACGGAAGTCTGGCGGGACCCCTTAGGCAGTTCGATGTCGACGGACAGCGTCTGCCCTGCCCTCTTCCAGCTGCAACGGACTGTACCGAGCGTCGTTTCTGCCTGTCCCTTTGCCCATTGCATATCACCCACCGGATGCGGGGCGATCGTGCATCGGTTGCCTTTAACCCGGATGCCGACGATGTCCCGGATCAGATGATTGTTGATGTGGCCCAGCATGAAATGGTTTCTCGAAGCGCCAAACTTCGGGTCCCATTGCTCCGTAAGCGTCGTCATGCCCTGCTTGATCTGGTTTCCGTAGCCCGGAACGTCATCATGATCGAGCATCGTATATAGCAGATCGGCCTGCCCGTTGTCCACAAGCACCTTGAAGAGGTATGGTGTGCCGATGTCTCCGGTTGTCAGTCGGTCACCGTGATGATGGATATCGTCGATCAAGCGATCCATGAGCGACTGCCTTTCGCCTTCTCTGTAGAGTCCGTTCTCTATCGCAAGAGCATAGGCAGCCTGGCTTTTGAGCTCAAAAGTACGCAGGAAGGCAGCCCTGATGCTGTCGGCCCGCTGATGCAGATAGACCAGACGCGGGTCGAAGGAAGCCACCATCCGCGTCCACCGGTAATAATGCGCCGTTGCCACCAACGCCACGGAAGTGTTCTTGGCAAATCCTGCCTTGCCCGGACCGAAGTCGTACCAGTCGCCCAATCCCATCTTCAGGATGCCGCAGCTGTCGCGTGTGGCCAAGTAATTGACATAGCGCACCATCGCCGGAAGATATTTCCGGATCAGCGAGCTGTCGCCGTAGTGTTGCGCATAGAGGGCCGGAAGCGCAACGAGAGCGCCGCCCCATTCGGGCGATTCCTGAAAAGGCGGAGCCCAGGAGCCTTCAAATCGGATATATTCAGGTGCAATCTCGGGCATGCTCCCGTCGGCATGTTGTGCATCGGCGATATGCTGCATCGTCTGCTCAATCATTTTCCGGCAGTCGTAGTTGTAGACCAAGCCTACCCCGTTCAGCCAATCCTGTTCCAACCAACCGAGCTTTTCGCGGTGTGGACAGTCTGTCCAGACTGATTGCCAGTTGCTCCTGATCGCCCGGTCAATGATCTGACAGGTCTTGTTGAACCGCTGATTGGAACATTCGAACGCACCGGTCTTCGGGGCCGAATTATACACGAAGCACGACTGCAGACTGCTGATGACAGGCAGATGATCGGGATTTGGCTCTCCTTGGAGCACCGCGCCCTCAATCTGGATATACTGAAAACCATAGTAGGAAAACCGTGGATGCCAGCTTTCGATGCCCGTTCCGGACAACGTGTATCTGTACAGATGATCTTTTCCAGTCTGTCTTTGGTTGACGTCTCCGTCATCGGTAAGCGTTTCGCCTACGCGTATGGTGATCTGCTGACCGCGCTTGCCGGTGACCCGAATGGCCGGAAAACCAGAAAGATTCTGTCCCATATCATAGACGTGACGAGGCAACCGCCGCTTCACGTCATATCTTTCCATGATCCTGACTGGATCTGACAGCTGCTCCCGAAGCACGCCCTTGGGAGCCGGCTGAACCACTACGGGGTGCCGCCCATCCGTCCAAGTGGCGTCAAAGTCTTCCCCGCCGTAGATGCTGTTGAATGTGATCCGACTGCGCCTCCATGTCCATGAGGGGTCACTGTCGACGTGGAGGGAGGTGCCGTCCTTATATATTATAATAAGGTGGAATAAAAGTGTCAACGGTCCAAAGTTGGTCTTCAGCTTGTGATACCTTCCTCCTCGTTCGTGATAGAATCCGTTCCCCAACAGCACTTCTATCTGATTGCGTTTACGCAACAGCCTTGTCAGATCTATGGTATTGTAAAATACCGTTTTGTCATAGTCGCTCCAGGCAGGTGACATGATGTCGTCACCAACCTTGGAACCATTGAGATTCAACTCATAGAAACCCAATCCGCAGATGCGGAGTTGGGCGGATGCAATCACTTTAGGGCAAGCAAACGACTTCGAGATGACAATACTCCGGTCGGCGAGCGAATCGTTCGGATCGACGGTTGCACCGATCCAGCGAGCCCGTCCGAAGTCTCCTTCCTGCGCGGCTTGCACATGGAGCGAGACCATCAGGATGATCAGCGCGAGATACTTTTTCATTGCAGCTCAGCCGTAAGTTTTCCCAAGTCAGGCCGCGAAGCCACTTTCCGGCCGTCAATGTAGAGCGCCAGCCCTTTTCCTGCATGATAGCGGTCGCCGTCCTGGTCCCATGCGATGCACAGATCATGGCCGTGATAACGGACATTGTCCAAGCAGAAGTAGCTCCATTTGCCCTTCGGGAGCAGCGGATTGACTTCCACCACGTTGTCCTCACGGGGTCTGAGGCCCACCAATCCGGTGATGATCAGATCATTGAACGTCGAATGATTGTAGTACCGACTACGTTCCTGGTCACCCTTGAGCCAATATCCGGTGGTCTCATCAAGGTATTCCCCGATATACGGTTTTCCCCTGTGGCTCTGACACTGCACATATTTCTCCAATTCGAAGAAATAGAGACTGTCGTTGACAGACGATATGGGGGTGTAGTTGTTCAGATAGTTGGCCAAGGCTGTCAGGGTCTGCGAGGTGGCGAAAGGCCAGACCGCCCCATCCCACTCACATTTTCCTACGCCATGAGAGCGGAACAGCGGATGGCGCCTTTCAGCCGTTGTCAGCCCGTAAGGAGCTGAGAAGCCATGCTCGTCCGCTATCTGCAACCACGCCGAAGTATACTTGGGCGAGTCATCGGGCAGATTGAAGTACCACGGAATGAAGCCGATTTCCTCCCGCACATTGGAACTTGAGTCCTTGGTCAGCACCTCGAAGAACTGGTGACGGTCATTCCATAGCAGCCGCTGTGTCAAAGCCTTGATCGTATCCGCCTTGGCTTTGTAGAGATCACTCAATGTCGGTTGCTGAGCCAAAGCTGCAATATGGGCGATGCCCAAGGCATTTCCATACATGTATCCATTGATGGACGGACGGGCGTTCTGAACCCTTCTGCCCCCGCTGATGGTCTCTTCCATGGCGTCCTTCACATCATATTGCCAATAGAGACCATTCGTCAAGCGGTGGCCATCCCATCGTTTATACTCCTCTTGAAGACTCGGCAGCAAGGAGGTTACCCATTCTTTCCGGCCATCCACAAGATAGCGGTCCCACACGGATGCGGGTGTCCAGGAACTGTAAGCATCCAACTTTTTCATCGGGCCACCGTCGTTTCCGTAAAACCAAGTGTGAATCACTTGATCCAAATAAACAGGATTCCGGAACCAGCGGGCCTCATGTATGTGATGGCCCAAGGCCGAAGATATCAGGTTGTATTTGTCCGCATAGCCTCTCGGGACGAGAAATTCGGTCATGGCATAGCCCACGTCCGTCTGCTTCAGATGTTTCCTGATCGTCCACCAGCGATAATAATACATCTGCTCGAAATTCTGTTGCGGACACTCGAAAAGCGGGATGTTCTCCTTCATCCAGTCCCATGCCTCGGCATTGGGAATGGCCTGCACGATGTTCTCATCTTCCATACCATTGAAGCAGGTGACATAATGCTTGAACGAATCATATTGCAGAAACGCGGTCGAAGCATTGCTGTCGGCCGATGAAGTGACGAAATTAGCGATCCGATAAGTGGCCAATGTATCCGTCGCACCGGCATGATCCAAGATGCCATCCCAGTCTGCGGGCGTGTCCACCGTCGGATACGTGCGCTGCGAACCGGTCCTGAACATGATCCGCTCAATGGCTTTGACGGGTGCAAAGAACATCCGTTGACCGGCCTTACGCCCGTCAATATAAATGTCGTACATGCGTTTTGACACCGAGAGCACCACATCCACGTGGTAGCCTTTGCCCGCTTCGTAGTTCAGGAGATTACCATAGCGGGCCCCGCTTTTCGCACGCAGAATGCCCTCAGCAGTCATTTCGAGCCGCGCGCAGCCCACGCCGTTCTCGTCTAAGAATTCTATCTGCAGCAGACCGTTATGATTCTGACCGGCCATCAGATCAAAGCTCACTTTCAATTCCGATGTTGCGGGGATCTTACGGTCCACACGCGCATAGTCGAAAGGATCCTCATCTGCGAGCGTCAGCCACTTTCCGTCAAGCCCTACAGGGGCCATCCGCGGCGAATAAATATTCCACAGGCGCAAGTCGCGCAATGCTTTGCACTTCGTGAAGTCATCATTAGCTTGTGCGTGCGCATTGATCTGGACCGGCACGGGGATGTGTCCGACCCACATATCTTCCTTGTTCATGCTGTACGTCACCCACAAATCTCCATCTGAAGGCTCACCGTTTCCCTCCTGAATGCCTCTCACATACTGCGGCCCAAAGCTCTTATAGTTGCCCCCGTAACGCATTGGGGGAACCTCTCCATTGACAAGATTCAGGGTCGTATATTCGATTCCGTCCTTACTCAGGGATATTGCCAGTGGCCAACGGTATTCGGACGGGTTGTAGACTGTGGCATAGCTGCCGTCCGAAAGTCGCTGTCCCCAGATCTTGGCATTGCTGTTGACAAAGCCTTTGGCACGCTCCACGGGTTCCTTCCAGGTGAGTCCCCCATCCTTGGAGATGGAGGTCAGCGCATGCTTCCACAGGCCCACCAAGGTGCCGTCGGGCAAAGTGTAGTCGTTGTATGCCTTGTATTCCTGCTTCAGAGGAATCAGGGGATCATTACGGTCGGCCTCTTCGACCCACTGCATGCGTATGCGAGGATTGGCCAGAATCTCGGCGCAGGCTTTCCGGAGAGACGCATTGCCCTTGCGATAGTTGGGATAATCCGTATTCTTGGCACTGAAACCGTGATTATAATAGATAAAATAGATTGGTCCGAAAGATCCGTCTGCCTTGATCTCACGTATCACCCGGCCTATCCCATTGCCGTCATTGTTGTGGTCTTTCTTATTCAGACAGACACCGTAATAGCCCATGGCGAAGAGCTTGTGCTCCTTTGAGACATAGAAACCCATACGCTGATGCATGACCGCTGTCAGCTGACGGGCTTCGCCGGGCACACCTTCCTTCTTGAATCCGTCGGGAACTTTGTATTCCGGAAACAGCACCTGGGGATCGGTCCACGTATATCCGTCGGCCGAAGTCTGCAGGAGCGTATGCGACGGAGGAACCTGCTCGTCTTTCTCGTCACTGAGATAGTGCACGTAGAAACGGCCATTCCAATAGGCCATCATGGGCTGATGGTTGTAAGTCCAGCCTCCTCCGTTGGCTCCGGACGGATGTTCCCGGTTCGCCCGAAGGATCTGTATGTTATGCACTCCGATAACCGGTGACAGACCGCCGTCATGTCTGTTGGGATCACTCAGCTCGGTTCCGGTATAGTGAACCAAGCGTTGCGCCTGCGAGAGTCCACACCCCATCAGCAGGGCGCAGGTCAAAATAAGTCTTATCCGCATAGTCTTTTGATGATTCTTTTAGGTGCACGGAAGATCGTTCCATGCTTGTGGAGTTCCGGAATATGTACTTTGTCGGAAATGTCCGTGAAGGTTTTGAAATCCTTGGTGAAATGTGCGCCGAAGTCTTTCTGACGATATCGGTCATAATAGATAATGTACCCGTCCTTCACCTTGGCCACTGCAGGCCCCTCACAGTACATCCCCGTGAAAGGTTCGGAGGTCTTGCTCCATGGCCCGTGCGGGTCTTCGGCAAAGGCAACCTTGATGTTACGGGCCTTGCGGGTATTGTCCTTCACCACCATCACGTATTGTCTGTCACCTGTCTTGACGATCGTTGCGTCAATCGAACTGTATCCGGGATCGATCAACAGGCGTGTGGGGGAAAAGGTGATGAAATCCTTCGTTGTCGTATAATAGAGCCGATGATTGTTACGCTCGTCTTCTATGCCTTTTTCGAAACGATAAGGCACGCACGAAGCCCACACGATCATCATCTCCCGGCGGGTATCATCCCAGAAGAGTTCCGGTGCCCATACGTTGACCGTAGACGTGTCGCTCATCACCTCGATGAAACGTTCCTCGCTCCAATGCTGCAAATCCCGCGATGACGCATAACCGAAACCGCGGTCACCCTTCCAGCTTGAAGTCCACACGAAATGGTAGGTTCCGTCCGGCGTACGCTGGATGGACGGATCCCGCATCACCTTCTGGTTGCCGACCAACGGCTTGAGCCAGGTTCCGGGAATGGAGTCCCAGTGTCGGCCGTCCTTGCTCCAGAGATAACGCAAGCCCTCATTGGCCGGTTCATGAAATGACGAATAGACATAATATTCCCTGCTACAGGATGCCAGCAACAATCCCATTACACCCCACAGGAACAAACGCTTGATTTTCATAATGAATAAGATATGATGACTTCTTCTTGATTTTCCACCCAAAGGCGATAGTCTCCCTGACCGATCGCCTCGATCTCTCCGGCGTTCGAGAGAGGTTTTTCCCTGCTCGAAAAGTAGACATAGCCTTTGCCTTCCGTTGCCTGCACGTGGATCTGACGGTCGTCCATCCGGACGCGAATTTGCCCGTTCGGTGTCGGAACCGTGCCTTCCATCCACTCCAATCCACCCCTCACAGGCCGGATCTCAAACTCTTCATAGCCCGGTTTGACAGGCTCCACGCCCAAGAAATACTTGCCGAGCAGGTAGAGGGGACTTGCTCCCCAGGCATGACAGAGGCTCTTTCCGTAAGGTCGGCCATACATGGCGAGATGACGCTTCATGTCTGCCCCCCCTTCTGAGTCCATCTCCGGATCATACGCTTCCCAGAAAGACGTGGCCCCGAGGCGCATCATGCCGCCCCAATAGCCGGTCATCTGGCGAAGCACTTCATCCTGCTTGCCGAGCCGGCACAATGCTTCGAGCTCGTAAAAGCGCATGTAGGGCGTCACGATATGCATGATCCGGTCGTTCAAGAGGACATGTTCGGCCACTGCAAAGATATCCTTTCCGCCGAGATAATCAAAGAAGATGGCAAACATATTGGCATATTTTGTCACTTCATGGCTTTGTTTTCCGTCGACGACCTGATGCACCAAGGCTTGCCGGGATTCGTCCCAGAAAGTCGGCAACAGCTTGTTTCTCAGATCCGTATAGCGTTTCCGGTAAAGTCCCGCTTCTGCTTCCGATCCGGCAATGTCCGCACACAGCGCCATCGTTTCAAGACTCTTGCAGAAGAGGATCTGCTCAAAGGAGAGCGCCCCGTGCTTGTCCATCGGTTTCGGAGACCAGTCGACAAAGACCCAGTCGCCAGCCATGCCTTCCACCATTCCCTGCTCATCGGTGCGCCCGAGCACGTAGTCCATCATCGACTGCATGCGCGGATAGATCTGTTGGACGAAATGCCGGTCGCCCGTATACATGTAATAGTCGTAGATGCCCATGAACCAATAGAACGTATAGTCCATGATCGTATTGATGTGAGCAGTCACCGGATCCTTCCCCCGCAGCTGCCAGGTGGTCCGCTTCACGCATTCCCGGTCGAAGAAAAGATAGTAGTTCATCAGATAGCTCTGATAGGCGTCGCCGCTCCAGGTCCACCGATCGCGCTTGATACCATCAATAAAGAACTCGCGGGTGGTCAAATGAAGCGTGTAGGCACTGATGTCCCACATCCTGTTGATCTCGTCATTGCTGCATCTGAAGGCCCCACGAATGGTTTCCGGCAGGTATTCATACAGCATGGAGAGACGGCCTAAGCGGACTTCGCCTTCCGTTTCTATATAGACGTAACGAAAGGCCTTGCCGTTCGGAGTGACCGGTTCGGCAAGCGTTGAATTGGCAGACTGGTCGACAAGCGTCGTCCCGTCAATCCTGAACTTGTCCAATGTCTCACAGTGATCCTTGTCCTGTGCCTCCTCCGCACTTTCACCATAGTAGACGTGTAGGAAACCGTCGCCCTCCACACCATTGAAGACCAAGTAACCGAAAGTCTCCCTCCCGAAATCATAGAGCCGTCCTCCGGCAGCCGTGCCAACGACTTGCACGGCCTCCTCGGCCTTACGCTCCAGACCGAAGGCAGACGGTTTCCGGTCGATGGCCTTGAAGTTCCAGCATCCGGCATCCATGTAGACGGAGTCGGAAGTGTCAGAAGCCTTTCCCGAATCATCGATCCATTCCTTGTCCTCGTTGGTGACCTGCCAGGTGCTGTCGGTCTTGACGGTCGGTCCGTCGACAAACACAGCAGGCGGTGCAGCCTGATTCCACACCTTAATATTCAATGAATGACGGCCTGCAGGGAGTGTCAGCGTCTCAGGCATACCAAAGAGCATCCGCCCGTCGAGCTTCACGTTGTAGGTTCCTTCGACGGCTATCCGAACCGTCTCAGCGTCCGTCAACTCTATCTTCTTGGAAAATTCGACGGTCACGAAATGGCTGTCCTGCTTCCAGAAAGGCGGAAAGAAAGCGCCACGCTCGGTCCGCCTGTTGTTCATCTTGTTGCCAAGCCAGATCTCGAAATCACCGGGATACCAGATCCAGACTGCCTCAGAATGTGTCGCCATATCTTTCTTTAGTTATTTGATCCAATGACTTTCCGCGCGTCTGCGGTGCCCCGACGGTTCCGATCACGAGTGATACGACCAACAGGGCGAGCATGACAAACGCAGCGATGGCAAATCCCTCGCCGTTCTCCCCATAGATATAGGCGAAGCCGATGCCCCAGGCTGCAGAGAGCCCGCGCACGATGAAGAACATGATGCCCTGTGCTGCAGCGCGGTATTTGGCGGGGAAAAGCTCCGACGCCCACAACGCATAGAACGACTGGACGGAGATTCCGGCCTGCAAGCCCCAAAGCAGCGAGAAGATCAGCAGGCTCGACAGGCTGTTGATGCCTACCGCGATGACAAGCACCCAAGCCAGCACCGCGAAGCTGACACCAATGAAATAGAGCCACCGCTGGTTCACTTTGTCCACGATCATGGAGAACCCAAACGTCGTCACAATGATCACGACCCACTGTCCGACGGACAATAAGTTGGCATATTCGTTGGACAGTCCGCCCGCCGTCTCATAGATGTGCTGCTGGAAGAATCCCATGACGGAGCTTACTAAGTTCCAGGTCAGATACATCCCAGCTAAGAAAATGATCGTGCGGACGTTGATCCTGCTGGTCAGCAAGGTACCGAAGGAGGCGAACGTACCGTCTTTCTTCGTCTCGCCGGAGGCTGCCGACTTCATGGCGACCCACTCTTCCGATTCGTGCAGACGGCGCTGGAGCAACCAGGCAATCAAGGCGACAAAGAACAGCGAAACAAACACGATGCGGCTGCTGAAGACGTTCAGCGCCGCCCCACTCACCGTTCCTCCGGTAACGATACCGGCCGTCCATTCGACGAAGCCGAACAGCAGGCCGCCGCTCTCAGCCCCTCCTGTCGGTGGCGCCAACAGCGTTCCGAGAATGAGGATGATCGTCGGGCCGACGCCCCAGGCCATCTGCGAGATGCCGATGTTGCGCCCCCGGTTGCCTATCTCCGAGTTTTCGGAGATGTAGGTCCATGAAGCCGGGACTCCCACTCCTACCGAGATGCCGGTGATGAGAAAGCCTGTGAGCAGCGTGGGGAAATTGGTTGAGAAGACGATAAACAACACTCCGAGCATATACAGGAGCATGTTGTAGGTATAAATGAACTTCCGGCCGTACTTGTCAGCAAGGAATCCGCCGATGATCGCACCGATCGCGGCTCCTAAACAGTTAGCACTGATGGCGTTAAGCCATCCGAGATTGCCTTCTGTCAGACCGAGATAATCTTTCCAGAGCGTCAGTCCACTGGCACCGGCGACAATGGCACCGGCATCCAAATAATTGGTCAGCGATACAGCGATCGTACTTTTCAAGCTACTCTTCTTCTTTTTCATAAATATGATATTCATCTTTTTGTTATTCTTCTTCGATAATGGCGAGGGCACACCGGCCCGTTTCGCCTGAACGGTCAGATCCCATTCCGGAGCCTTCCGGCCTTGAGCCGGACGTGCTCATCGACCTGCGGGCCGTTGTTGATCCATCGGTTGCCGGGACCGTTGGCATTTTTCAGATACTTCTCCGACGGGGTCCAGTTGTCCCGGAAGGTGATATGGGATGATCCTTCATCCGTATACAGATAGAACCAATGGTTCGGATCGTGCACGTAAGTGGGCCTGCAGATGTCCCTGACCACATTCTCCGAGATCTCCGTTCCGGGCTGATTGCCGAGGGTGTAGATGCCTGCCGTGTCATACATGTGACCCGCATAGCGATAGATCAGGTTAGCATGTACACGGTTACCGGCCATGCATACGCTGTCCCGGTTCCATCCCCAGCCGAGGCTGATCCCTGTATAGGGGACGTCATGGATCTCATTATGCTCGATCGAAATGTTGTTCACGTAGCCGGCCGCGATTGCCACGCAGCCCCAATCGTCATTCCCCACATCGGCGAAAAGACAATTGCCCACTTGCTGATGATGGCAGATCTCGCGGGCATCCGACGGCCGATAAGGCAGATGAGTCTCCAAGGCGGACGGGGAGAAGCTGCCTGCCACGAGGCCGTTCATGGCAATATCCGTAAACGCACAATCGGTCACGCCACCGTAAGCGCAGCCTTCGACATAGTCGAGACCGCTTCCTCCCAAGTGGGTAAACTGACAATGGCCGAAGCGGATATCGTCTCCGTTGACGACCTGAACAGCGGCCGCAGCACGGCCCAACCATCCCTGATTGTCCAACTTGTGGTTGCCGGCGCGGTCTCTCTTGGGACGCAGCCGGTAGGCATCAGTGAGATACATGCCGGCCTGGAGCGGCACGTGTCCTTCAAAGGACGGCCGCAGCCAGGTCGAATGGCTGAACGCGATGTTGCTGAAACGGATGCCGCTGACGCGATAGTCGCGGGTTCCTGTCACTTCGACCAATGTTTCGAGTGCCGGGACCTCCACGACCGACGCTGCCAAGGATTCGTCCGGCAGCGGATAATAATACAGCTTGTGCTGACGGATGTCATGATACCACTCGCCGGGTTCGTCCAACAGGACGGACGAGTTGGTCAGATAGAACGGCGAATTGTGTGCACTGTTGAACATGGGAGACGGCCAGGGATGCTCAAACTGCACGCGCGACTCGGGATCATGGAATGTCACGGCAGCCGAGTCACCGGAGATCCGGATGTCCTTGATCCGCAAGACGGCAACGCACCACATCTCATGCAGCACCATCTCCGCGTATTTCTCGCCGAGCAGGGAGAAGCGTCCGTTGCGGACAGCCGATGCAGGTACCCAGAGCGTGCGGTGCTCGCGGTCCACCCATCGGATGCGGTTCATCTGCTCAAAATCGGCCACATCCCTCGCCCGGACAGCCTTCCGTCCGTTGACCCACAGCTGTCTGAACTCAAAGGGACGCCCATTGAAGTCTGGCACTTCGGCCACCCAGCACTTCCCCTCCTGCTTCCAGCCGACGATGGGGATGCCACCCGAAAAGACCGTACCATCCTCGCCGACGATCGACAGGTTGCTGTCCTCGGGCAATAAACGCAGCGGTTCGGCAAAGCGATACACGCCCCGCGCAAGCCGGATGGTGGCGGCAGACTGGGCACTGACTGCCTTCGGGGCGAAGACGAAGGGCGAAGGTGTGTGCCGGCGACGGTATTCGCGTGCCGCCCTCACGGCTTTCAGCACCCCTTCCCCATTGGTCTCTGACACGTAGATGACCGTGTCAGCGGCATGGAGGTGCAGGAAGCACCCGATGAACAGACAAAAGGCTGTAACGATTCTCATTTTTTCAGATTCATCCATACGGTCATATCGACGCGGTCACCACGATTGCCCCAGGCATAGTAGGGTATCAGGCGGATGCGGACCTTACGGTTTCGGGCGTTGACTTCACGATAGAGGGTCTGACGGTCCCATGCGGGCGCGTCGGACAACTGGGCCTCTCCCTCCAAGGCCATGAACGTATGGCCGTCAATGGTCATCGGAACGGGATCGAGCCTGATGTCGGCCGGAATCACCACATTGTCGATGTCGGCCCGATCGGCGATATCCACCGACTCAAGGCAATAGACGATCGGACCGCGCTTCACGGCCACCTGGTTCTTGCTCTCCTCGACCAACGGGTTGGCTTCGATCAGCCGCGTCCGCATCGGAAGATCCAGCACGATCGAGTCGCCCTTCTTCCAGCCACCTTCAAACGCACGGTAACCGGTCTCCCCTGTCCATTCGGGCAGGCGCATCATGATCTTCCTGAGCCCCTTGGCCTGACGGATCCGCAGCACGACTCGCCCGTCATAGGGATATCCGGTCACCTGTTCGATGTCTATATTCTTCTGTTTCAGCCGGTTGTCTCCATAGAGGTTGACATACAAGGTCTGCCCGTCCTTGCTCATGGAGTAGGCATACTCCTGAGCCTCAGCCAATGTGCGGAGCGTGTTGGGAGGGCAACAGAAACAGGAGATATAGCGCTGACGCGACTTCGGCCAGCGCATGACGTAAGGGAAATCCTGGTTTTTCCGCAGGGCCTGGGTGTAGAAATACAACTTTCCATCCAGCGAGATGCCCGACAGTATGCCGTTGTACAGCTCGTTCTCGACCATGTCCACATACTTGGAGTCGCCTGTTGTCTGGAAGAGACGCCATGAATAGAGCAGCTCGCCGATCTGCGCGCAGGTCTCGTTGTGGGATGATTCGTTGGGCAGCTGGAACTGCCGTCCATAGGCCTGATGGACCTGCTGGATGGACGGCTGGTCGTAAGTGGTCCCGTCGGGCGACACGCCGTCATAGAGCGCACCGCATCCGCCGGTGATGTAGATCTTATGGTTGGCGATGTCATCCCATATGCTTGACAGATTCCTGAACAGCTGCTGCTCGCCCGTCTCGGCATAGAGGTCGGCCACGCCGGCATATAAGTAGTTGGCGCGGACGGCATGCCCCATCGCCTCATACTGCTGACGGAAGGGCACACGGTCCTGATTGTGGTCCTCTCCGTTCTTCACCGAGTCGCGGATCGCGATCAGCTCCTTGGCCAACTCGAGGTAACGCGCATCGCCGGTCATGCGATACATCTCCGCTGCCCCCATGTAATGGCTGGGACAGATGGCATTGCGCGCCAGCTCGTCACGGTCGTTTTTCAGGAAGCGATAGAGAAAATCGGCCGCCCTGACGGCACATTGGAACAGGTTGTCCTTGCCTGTCGCCCGCTTGTGAACGATGCCGGCCGTCATGAGATGACCAAGGTTGTAGGTCTCAAAATTGAGGCGCGAGGCGAACGCACCTTTCTCGTTCTTCCCCCCGACGGTAATTCCGATCACGGTGTTGTCGGCCGCATGCGAGTCGACACCTTTGTTCCGCTCGTCGATGACGACCGGAGTGTGGATATAACCGTCAGCCCGCTGCGACTTGGCCACCTGCTCGATGAACCGGTCCATCAGCCTGTCCAACTTCGGATCCTTCGTGACGGCATAGACGGCCGCACAGGCTTCAAGCCATTTATACATGTCGCCATCGTGGAAAGGAGGGCCTTTGTGGGTGCCTTTCACCGTGCCTGCGGCCACCTCGAAATTGCGGAAGCCATGACTGACGGCCGGATCGTCCCATGTGCTCCACATATCCCAGACGGATGTCTTGCTGATCACGCCGAAACGATCTCCCCAGAAACCACCCGTCCAACGGACAGATCCCATCGGGGTGTTGACGATTTTCGCATAGCGGCTACGGCTCATATCGGTCAGTCCGCCACTCTGTGCAAAGGCGGGAATAGCCGAAGATACGGACAATAAAAAGAGTATTCTCAACCTATTTCTCATGATGATAATAATTATATATGTAAAGACGAAACGAGCAATGATCTGTCATCAGACAATAGAAACAAAACGAATTATTAACGAAAATAAACGAAGCAATATGAATTGTCGGTCTCTACAGGGCAGGCAGGCAACGACCCGGCACCCATAAAATATTCAACAAAGCCCTCAGAATGCTCACGCACAGCCGGCAGATGATGAAAATGGCCGCGAAAAACGCAAAAATCAGCCGATCCGCCAATCGCATGAATGACAGCCATTTAAGATTTCCGGAGCGGCGAAAGCATACTTCCGGTCTGCCCGGAGGATAGCTCTTCGCCGCCCGGAGCTATCCTTCGGGCGGCCCGAACGTCACCTCCGGACCGCCCGAAGCAGGCTTCCGTGCAGCCCAAAGGATACTTCTTGAGACGCAAAAGGTCACCTACCCGCATCCGGGACCGGTCATTTGGAGCAAAAAGACGCCGGATCCGGCGCCTGTATTCGCCCCACCCACAGATTGAAAATTTGGATTTTATTTGACAGATATGGAAAACATTCCATTTCCATGAGGGCTGAATAAGGTTAAAAAAAATATTTTTAACTTGTTGGTGATGACAAAAATAGCTATCTTTGTGTCATAATCATAAATAAATAAAAGAAACGATCTATTATGGCAAAGAGAAACATTCAACTGTTGGATGGTGCCGCGGGCACCACGATGTGGGAGCATACGGACGACCGAGGACCGGTATGGCGCTACAACATTGAGCACCCCGAGATCCCGGAGATGGTGGCCAAGGAGTTCGCAGAAGCCGGTGCAACCATCGTCACGACCAACACCTTCAGCGCCAACGCGCCTACCGTCGGGCGGAACTCCGGCTACTCCGTCGAGGAGATCGTCAGCAAGGGCGTGAAGATCGCCAAGGATGCGCTCCGGGGAACGGATGTCAAGGTGGCCCTCGACTGCGGCCCTCTCGCTGCCCTGCTCGAACCCTTCGGCGACCTCACCCATGAAGAGTGCCGGCGGATCTACGAGCAGATGATCTCTGCGGGGATGAGCGAAAACCCTGACTTGATTTATCTCATGACGTTCATGGACTTGGATATGATGCAGATAGCAACTGATGTTGCGAAGCAATATCATGTCCCCGTGTTCTGCTCCATGACCTTCACCGAATTCGGCGCCACGCTCATGGGCAACACGGTAGATCAGATCGTAGGCACGTTGGCTCCTATGGGGATCGACGCAATAGGCCTCAACTGCTCCTTGGGACCTGATACGGCGCTGCCGATCATCAGGCAATTCAAGGAGACAACAAGTCTGCCGACGATCTTCAAGCCGAATGCAGGCAAGCCGATCTCCAACGGACAGGCCGAGACAAGGCTCTACACGCCGGAGGGTTTCGCAAAGGACTTCGTTCCGGCTTTCGAATATGCCGACTACGTAGGCGGATGCTGCGGCACGAACGGCGTCTATCTCGCAGCGATCAGGCATGAACTTGAACATTATCAGCAATAAGAATGGACGAGCTATTACAGAAGATCTACGACTGCGTCGAATGCGGTAAGATCAACGCGGCGTCACCCTTTCCGCCCTCGATGAGAGGACAGGACGGTGCGCAGGAATATACCAAGAGTGCCTTGGAGGCAGGATATAAGCCATCGGAAATCATGAACGAGGCCATGATCCCGGCCATGGGCGTGGTCGGAGAGAAATTCTCCAAAGGGCAGGTGTTTGTGCCCCAGATGCTGCTCGCCGCCAAGGCGATGAACGCAGGCCTGACATATATCAAGCCTTATTTCAAGTCGGGTGAGGTCAGGCAGAAAGGTACGTTTATCATCGGAACGGTCTTCGGCGACATGCATGATATCGGCAAGAACCTCGTTGCGATGATGGTCGAGGGGTCCGGATATAACGTAATCGACCTCGGAATCGACTGTCCGCCGGAGAAATACGTGTCTGCCTTGGAGTCCAACCCGGGTGCCATCATCGGCATGAGCGCCTTGCTGACAACGACAATGAACAACATGAAGACCGTCATCGACGCCGTCACCAAGGACCATCCGAAGACACGCTTCGTCGTAGGTGGCGCGCCTGTCACCCCCGAGTTTGCCGAAAGCATCGGGGCCGTGTACGGCAAGGACCCGCAGGATGTCGTAGCCAAACTTGACAAAATGATTGAAGCGAACTGACAGAGGGGAAAACCGGCAAATGGGAAATCAGTTTGTCAGCTATGAATATCCGTTGAAAGACGTCCTGCCAACAACAGAACAGGCTGCCGCCTATCTGCATATTGACGACCCGGAACATCCGGCCCACAGCTTCATGCTGGCGAAGATGGAGGAACTCAGAAATGCGGATCTGGCGGCGGTCGGGGGGTATCGGATCCTCGCAGTGGATCATCTGAACATCCGGCAGGGGGAAATCCGGGCTGGAGGCGTGACGATTTACATGGACAGACAGGTCTGCGGCTATATGCGGGGCGCAACCCACGTGGCGCTGTTCCTCTGCACAGCCGGTGCCGTTTTCTCCACCCAATACCGCGACTACAGCAAAGCCGGAGACCATCTCGAGGCCTTCATCACCGACGCGTTGGGCTCGCTGACCGTCGAAAACGCCATGGACAGGGTCCAAAGCGCGCTTCAGGAAGACATGCAGGCCGCCTCGCTCGGCATCAGCAACCGCTACAGCCCCGGTTATTGCAACTGGCCGCTGACCGGACAGCAGGATCTTTTCCTTCTGGCAGGCACCAATCCGACCGGCATCAGCCTGTCCGAGAGCTGCCTGATGTATCCTACGAAGTCTGTGAGCGGCATCATCGGTATCGGCCCACAGATGAAACGGCGTGAGTATGGCTGTGCCATCTGCAGCAATAAGAACTGCATCTACCGCCGCATCGTACAAAACGACAAATGACATGATCATGAAGAGAGTTCCCTGCTGTTTGCTTCTGCTGGCTATAAGCCTAATACATAGCTTTGCCACAGAAATCATCGTCGGTCCCAATGAAACGCTGCAGATGGCGATTCGCAGGGCACGCGACAGGCATCGACTTGGTGAGAAGGATGTTATCAACATTGAGTTGGGCAATCGGATTTATCGCATCAAAGAGCCGATACGGCTTTATCCGGAAGACAGTAACATCGTTCTCAACGGTGATGGGGCGATCATCAGTGGCGGCATTCAATTGAAAGAGTGGCGAAAAGAGGGAAAACTGTTTGTTGCAGAAGCCCCGGAGAACGGCAACAGACCACTGTTGATCAGACAGCTATGGGTAAATGGAGAGAAGATGTTGCGCGCTTCCCAGTTCGGAAGATATCAAATGGAACGAATGCTGAACTTTGATCCGGCAACGCAAACCATCACGATCCCTACTCCTACAAACATATCTTCAATCCAACAGGCGCCACAAATGGAGATGATGGTCCATCAACGTTGGGCAGTCGCAATGCTTCGGGTAAAGTCTCTCGATGTAAGAGGAAAAGAAACGGACGTCACTTTTCACGACCCCGAATCAACCCTTGAATTTTCCCATCCTTGGCCTCAACCGGTCATCAATGGCGAATACGGCTCGTCGTCCTACTGTCTTACGAATGCCCTCCAGTTTGTTGACGAACCCGGAGAGTGGTATCAGGATGCTGCTTCCGGCAAGATTTACTACTATCCGAAAGCCGGCCAGACAGCCAGTAATATGGAAGTAGAAATACCTGTAACAGAACAGCTCGTCTGCGCAGAAGGCTCTGCGGCCAAGCGAATAGAGAATGTCTGTTTCCGCGGAATCCGGTTTCAGTATTCCGCATGGAATCGTCCTTCCACCTTCGGACATGTCACCCTGCAAGGCGGATTCCCATTGACAGAAGCCTATAAACTACAAAAAGAGGGACTCCCATGGAACTCCCGGCTGGAAAACCAGGCATGGATCGAACGCCCGGTGGCTGCTGTGGCCGTCCGATATGGCAGGAATATCACCTTCGACGGTTGCTCTTTCACTCACCTGAGTGCTACGGCGCTCGATTTTCAAGCCGGCAACAGGAAAATCGAAGTGATCTCATGCCACTTCAAAGATATAGGTGGGACAGCCCTGATGGCAGGTTCTTTCTCGGAAGGAGCGATGGAGGTGCATCGCCCCTATCGCGTTTCGGCTGATCAAGAAGCCTACTGCGACACCCTCACCTTCACCCACAATCGGGTCCGCGACGCGGCTAACGAGGACTGGGGAGCCGTGGGAATCGGATGCGGATATGTCCGCAACACGACCATCGACAGCAATGAAGTCAGCGAAGTCAACTATTCCGGCATCTGCGTAGGATGGGGATGGACCTCCGATGCGTGTGGTATGCGGAACAATCGGATCATCAACAACCGGGTGGAAGACTATGCCCGGATGCTCTATGACGCCGGGGGGATCTACACACTTTCATATCAACCCGATTCCGAAATAAGCGGGAACGTGATCGGCAAGCCCTTCCCCGCCCCCTATGCCACCAATAACCGGGCGTTTAAGCTTTACCTCGACGACTCCAGTGACGGCTTTACGATCCGGAAGAACAACTTTACGAAAGAAGAAATCGGGACCAATCATCCCGGCACACATATTATATATGAAGCAGACTAACTATCACCTCTTCGACTTCATGGACTTTGACCCAGGGCTGAAGTTGAATGAAACGCTTTGGAAATGCTGGCAGATGACTGCCATCAAGGAACATGAGGGAGACATAGAACTGACCGTTCCCTTCCAAAAACAGAAGCTCCAGGAAGACATGGAGCCTGACATGGACGCCCCGCAGGAATCCTTCACCGTGGTCCTCAGGGCATATCAGCCAGACATATTGCGCCTCTTTGTCTCGATGACAGATGATCAGATGACGGAGCAGGACGACATGCTGGAGATGGCAGAGGATGTGAGACGGATTCCCCTAAGCATCGACAACGAGGAAGGCCTCTATCTGATCAAGGACCCGCACGGCCGGCTGCGTGCCTCGGTTGATACACGCCCATGCGCCTTAGACCACTGGAGCGACTTGCTGCCGCCAACTCAGCCTACGACATTCCTCAAGCTTTATCCGGACGGAAACATCGGGAAGGCCGTCGAACTGAGTGACGACCATTTCTCTCCGCCACGTTATGACGCGCTGCCTATAGGCTTCGTCAGGAAGGACGGCTATCCTGAGCGGGCTACGCTGTCCTTTAAGTGCGAGCCGGATGAATGCTTCGCCGGAACC
>JALFRV010000088.1 GCA_022778905.1 Prevotella sp.
TTCTCTGTGCCTCTGTGTGAGAACAACTTACCAACGAGCATGCTTAAATATCTCTGTGTACTCTGTGGCTCTGTGTGAGAGAAACATAACGAAATGGTACCGCAGGTGCCATACGCAGTGAACTCTTCATTCGTGTATAGCTTCTCACGGATATTATTCTTTCACACCAAGGCACAGAGAGCACAGAGGAATCGGCTCACAGAGCCGATGGAGAATGGGAATTCTGCAAGATGGTTTCTTCTTTCTCATCTGAGCGGTGTGTGAGGACTTGCAGAACCTGTCATTGATGACAATAGTGCTTCATTTACGCGAACAGTTCCTGTCAGTTCATAACTAACGATTTTCAGGCCTTGACTTCCATACCAGTTGACACCAGCACCTTCTTTGAAGTAATCCGTCATCTCCTGCCATGTTGAATACTTCAAAATGTCATTTAGCTCTGTTCGCTTCATGGAAATACCGTTGTCATCTTGCCCCTCGTCATCACTGTTGCTACAGGATGTTAATGCTGCGCTCATAATCAAAAAGTGCAGTCATTGATAAAAATATTTTTTCATACTCGTGTAATTTAATTAGTTATGGTTTATTACCACCAAACCTGTTGGTCATCACGATACGAAAATATTCGTTCCTCCAGACCTCTATTCCTATCTTTCAGCAACGACAACATTCCCTTTGGTACGCCATTCTTCTGATTATGCAGGATCACATCAGCATATTGTTTTTGGTAGCTTTCGACATGAAATCTACGGCCCAAATAGGGTAGGCAACAATATGATCAAAAAAAAATCCTCTGCATTTTTGACGTTTGATTTCCAGAGACAAAAATACAACAAAAGAAGATAGGACAGGTGGAAATTTCTTCCCAGAAGGTGGAATATTCATTTGAGAAAGATGAGTCAGAGACAAGTTTGGCCTTTGGATGCGTCACAAGATAAAAGTCGTGATAGTCAAGCAATGGAAGAGATGTGGTACACAGTGCATTCTGGTCACTGCTGACGATAGCTGTCGGGTGCCGCGCGCAGAGCTATCCTCCGGGGTGCGAAGAGCTATGCTTTGGGCGGCCCGGAGGATAGCTTTCGACGGCCCGGAGCATAGCTTTCGGTCGGCATGCCTAATGATGCCTGAATGACAGGAATTTACACCGTTTGCTCCGTTTTTTGTGTCTGAACCCTCGAAGTCTCAAAGAAATTGCCTAAATTTGCAGCAAATAAAGCTTGAAGATTGAGATTCCCCATTGTTGACATACACCATCCGAGGGTGCGTGCAAGGCTCCTCCTTCCTTGGATCGCTGCGCTCCTGACAGCCTGCAGCGCTTCTAAGTTCGTTCCTGACGACCGCTATCTGCTCTCCCGGGTAGAGATCCGGTCCAAGCAGAAAGACTTTGACGCTGCGATGCTGGAGCCATATATCCGTCAGAAAGCCAATTCGAAGTGGTTCTCCATCTTCAAGATCCCATTGGGAACCTATTCCCTTGCCGGGCGTGATACGACCAAATGGATCAACCGGGCGCTGCAGAAGATCGGCGAAGAGCCGGTGATCTTCGACACCTTACAGGCCCGTCTGTCCATGCAGGACCTGATCACGGCGATGCAGAACAAGGGCTATATGCACGCCAAAGTGCAGTTGGACACCAAGCCCAAGGGCAAGAAGCTGAAGGTGATTTATACCTTGATTCCCGGCGAACAATACTATATCAACCGCATCCAGTTTGACATCCAGGACACGGCCATCGCGCGTCAGCTCGGCTTACCTGCCGGATCGTTGCTGGCCAAGGGTGCGCCGTTCTCGGTGGACAAGCTTGATGCCGAGCGCACCCGTATCACCAATCTGCTCAAGGATCGTGGTTACATGCGTTTTCACAAGGACTTTATCCAGTACACGGCCGACTCCTCGCGTTTCGACAAGCAAGTTGATCTCGTCTTGCATTTGCTCAAGTATCGGGCCCGTTCGGATGCTCCGGAGTTGCCCCATCCGCAATATCGGATCCGGTCAGTGAACTATTCGGGCGGTGAGGATTCGCTCATCCACCTTCGGAAGAGCGTGTTGGATTACAATACGGCTATCAGACCCGGGGCCTGCTTCAGCGCTTCGGATCTTCAGCAGACGTATAACAACTTTGCCAGGCTGCAGGCCGTGCGCTACACGAATATCCGTCTGCAGGAGGTGCCCGATACGAATCTGATGGACTGCAACATCCAGATCAGCACCAATAAGCCCAGTACGGTCTCCTTTAGGCCCGAGGGAACCAATACGGCAGGCGACTTGGGCGCAGCCGTCTCATTGACCTACGAAAACCGGAACCTCTTCCATGGCTCCGAGACTTTCAGCATGGAGCTGCGCGGCGCGTTTGAAGCGATCACCGGATTAGAGGGCTATCAGAATCAGAATTATGAGGAATACAGTGTCGAGAGCAAACTGACCTTTCCCCGGTTTGTGGCACCTTTCCTCTCCAAATCATTCAGGCGCAACAGCAAGGCGTCATCGGAGTTGTCCGTAAGTTGGAACTTACAGAACCGCCCGGAGTTCCATCGCCGCATCTTTTCCACTGCATGGCGCTATCATTGGGCCGAACCCCGGCATCACACGACCTACCGCTTGGATCTGCTCGATCTCAATTATGTCTACATGCCATGGATCAGTGAGACCTTCAAGCATGATTATCTCGACAGCGTAAGCAACCGCAACGCCATCCTGCGTTACAACTATGAGGATCTGTTCATCATGAAGATCGGGTTCGGTATGACCTACAATGACGGGAAGAATGCCATCCGAACCAATTTCGAAACATCCGGGAATCTGCTCAACAGTCTGTCAAAGGCACTCGCATTCAGAAGGAATGCGATCGGTCAATACACCTTATTTAATATAGCCTATGCACAATATGTGAAGTTTGATTTCGACTATACCCGGTTGATACGATTCGACACGCACAACGTGCTGGCGCTTCATGGTGGCTTTGGGATCGCTTATCCCTATGGCAACAGTTCGGTGCTGCCTTTCGAGAAGCGCTATTTCTCAGGTGGAGCCAATTCGGTCCGCGGGTGGAGTGTGCGCGGATTGGGTCCCGGAAAGTTCAAGGGGACAGACGGAAGGATCGATTTCATCAATCAGACGGGAGACATGAAGTTGGACTTCAACGCCGAACTGCGAACCTATCTGTTCTGGAAACTCGATGGTGCAGCATTCATTGACGCGGGGAACATCTGGACGCTGCGTGACTATGTGGATCAACCCGGAGGGCAGTTTAAGATCAATGAGTTCTACAAGCAGATTGCCGTCGCTTACGGATTAGGGCTTCGTCTCAACTTCGGATACTTCATCCTGCGCTTCGATATGGGTATGAAAGCGATCAATCCGGCTTATGCAAACGATCGCGAACACTACGCTTTCCTGCATCACAACTTCAGACGCGACTTCTCATTCCATTTCGCCGTGGGTATGCCTTTCTGATTATCAGGTCAGCTCATAGATCTCCGAGGGAACCTTCCGGCGCAGCACCTCCATCTGGAAGTCCACACCCGGAATGATCCCATAACTTCTCAGGATCTGCTCAATGGTTTTTCTTGTCAGCGTGGGATGATTGTTTTCGTCACTCAGGTGACACAGCCAGACGTGTTTCAGATTGGCTGTGGCGTTCTCAGCCAATACCGTTCCGCATTCGCGGTTGCTCAAATGGCCGTATGGTCCGGCAATTCTTGCTTTCAGATGTCCTGGATACGGGCCGTTCTGAAGCATGACCTCGTCGTGGTTGGCCTCAATGATGAGATAGTTGGCTTCGCCGATCATGGCCTTCATCTCATCCGTGACGTGGCCGATATCCGTCATGATGCAGAAGACAAGGTTGTCATATTGAATCTTGTAACCGATGTTTTCCGAGCTGTCATGCGGCACGCCGAATGGCGTGATGCGGAAATCCTTGATCTTGAAAGGCACCCCTTTCTCGATGATCTTCACCTGTTCGGGCTGTATTTTGCACTTCACACAGTAGTTCTGCTCAATGCCCTGATGGACCTTGAGCGATGCGTAGACCGGTATGTGGAGATCTTTGCTCAGGCTGCCGACAGACTTGATGTGGTCAGCGTGATCATGAGTGATGATAATATCTGTGATATTCGAGAGCGATAAGCCATATTCGCGAAAATGTTTCTTGAATGTCCGGACGCCAACGCCACAATCTATCAGAAGGCCCTCTTGCTCCGTGTAGAGGAAATAGCTGTTGCCGCTGCTACCGCTGCCGAATGAAATTAGTTTCAGCATTGATTTCTTATTTTGCACAAAATTATATAAAACAATCGGAATTGCAAAATAATTTGTTTACCTTTGTGTTAATTTAATGATTGCGCTATGAAGTTGAATAGGGGTGTTGTCGTCATTCTTTGTTGTCTGCTCGGATATGTTTCGTGCAGCCGGAACGATCGTGAAAGCCAGCTCAGACAGGTGGTTGACGGATTCTCCACGGCCTATTTCAACTGGCAGTTTCGGCGTGCCGTGCCTTATTGCACGGATGAGTCGGTCGTCTGGTTGCGCTATGCAGCCTCGCAGGTGCATCAGGAAGATGTCGACATCTTGCGTGCCCAGGAGTTCGGGGCATCACATGATATTGGTGATATATGGCTCGAGGGCGACTCGGCCATGGTCACAGTGGAGGTGAGAAACTATCTCCGTATGGATACCATCGGGCGAGAAGGGCGGATGATCAGCGATGCAGCGTTCAGGCTGCCTGCCGTGTTCAGAAACGGAAAATGGAAGGTTTGTCTCTGTGGGATGCCGCGGGCCTGTCACTCGAAGTAATATCCTAATTTATACATTGCAAATATCCGCAGCGACGGATGATCACCGCAGAGGTTCCGTCTCCATTGCTTCCGCATGACCCGGAAGATGATGCGGATGAGCCATTGCAGCCTGGCGGTGCGCAGATATTCGGCGACTGATGCCAAATGAGAATAGTCCCGCAACAGATCGACGTGCGCTTTCAGATTGTCGATCGCTTCTTCCGTCTTCTTCAGAAAATCCTTGTTTGATTCAAAGTGCACGTAGGCGATCGGATTGTCGACATGCTTCACGGGCACCTGATGCTGTTCGAACGCCCGCCCGAGCAGTACATCCTCGTAGCCATAGCGTTTCAGTTGTTCCGGGAAAGGAAAGGTCCGCATCAGCCGTTTGGGGATCATGAAGTTGCAGGAACGGAAAGATTGATAGGGTTGTTGCTGTCTTCGGGCGACGGTGTGTCGGTTTTCGTGCTCCTTTTCATAGCGATATTTCAGTCTCTGCGTAAGATTCTGGGCAGGGATGGAAACGCCTCCCGCGACGACAGAATGCTCATCAGCCTGCTCAAGATAGTCAATCAGGAACGTTCGCCGATGGATTTCGACGCCGCTGTCGACGAACAGCAGTTGGTCGAAATGTGCTTCCCGGGCGAGGAAGTTGCGGATTGCGGCGCGTCCGACATTCTCTTGTCGAATGATATAAGCGCAATGGGCCAGCCTCCGGATCATTTCGTTGGATGCGACAAGCTGCCGGTCCGTGGACCCGTCATCAGCCACGATGATCTCAAAGGTCAGTCCTTCGATGGCCATAGCCTGCTCATGCAGCTGTCTCACCAAACTGAAACAGCTGACATTGAAGCAAGGTATGAGGATAGAAAGGCTATTGATCATGGCTGTGAGGTGGCATCAACGGTGATTGTCCATGTTGCGTCCTTCGGCTTTTCAGCGCGCTTCCGTCGTCAATTTCGGTTTCAGATACTGTCCCGTGAAACTGTCTTTACACTTCGTAAGCTGTTCGGGCGTACCGGCGAAAACCATGTTCCCGCCTCGGTCCCCGCCACCCGGGCCCAAGTCGATGACCCAATCCGCGCACTTGATCACATCCAGGTTGTGCTCGATGACGATAATGGAATGACCTCGTGCAATGAGTGCATTGAAGGCTGACAGCAGGCGTTTGATGTCATGAAAGTGCAGGCCCGTCGTCGGCTCGTCAAAGATGAAGAGGGTCGGGTCGGCCTGTTCCTGCCCGATGAAGTAGGCCAATTTGACACGCTGATTTTCTCCTCCGGAGAGGGTAGAGGAGCTTTGTCCCAACTTGATATAGCCCAATCCGACCTGCTCCAAGGGCTTCAGCCGATCCACGATGGTCTTCTGGGAAGACTCCCCGAAGAAGGTGATGGCCTCCGAAACGGTCATGTTGAGCACATCATTGATATTCTTTCCGTTGTATCTGACATCTAAGATGTCGCGCTTGAAGCGCTGTCCGTGGCAGGATTCGCATTCAAGCACGAGGTCTGCCATGAACTGCATCTCGACCGTGATGACACCTGCTCCCTTGCATTCTTCGCATCGTCCGCCCTCCGCATTGAAGGAGAAGAACTGCGGCGTGAACCCCATCTGCTTCGAGAGTGGCTGATCCGCAAACAGCTGGCGGATGGCATCGTAGGCCTTGACGTATGTTGCGGGATTTGAACGGCTGCTTTTTCCGATCGGATTCTGATCCACAAACTCGACGTGCTTGATCGCTTCCCAGTCGCCATCCTGCGATATGTACTCGCCGGGCGTATCGGCCACCTCGTCGAGATGGCGTTTCAGGGCAGGATAGAGGATCCCTTTGACCAAAGAGGATTTGCCGCTTCCGCTCACGCCCGTGACAACTGTGAACACGTTTAAGGGGAACTGTACGTTTATCCCACGCAGATTGTTCATCCGGCAGCCGATGAGTCCGATCGACTGATTCCATGACCTTCGGGACGTCGGAACATCAATGGTCTCGGCATGGGTGAGGTATTTGATCGTGTAACTGTCAGGGTACCGTGCGTTCAGATCGGCGTTTTGGGCTTGCCGGTCGGAATCTGCGGCAGAGGCGGAAGGCAGATCCGGGACAGCGCCTTCATAGACGATGACGCCTCCATGTGTGCCTGCGTCCGGTCCGACATCGATCAGCCAGTCGGCCGCACGGATCATTTCCTCGTCGTGCTCGACCACTACGACCGTGTTGCCCAATGCCTTCAGCGCTTTGAGAACATGGAACAGCCGGTCCGTATCGCGGCTGTGGAGACCGATGCTCGGCTCGTCTAAGATGTAGAGAGAGCCCACTAAAGAGCTGCCTAAGGACGTTGTGAGGTTGATGCGCTGTGACTCTCCGCCCGAGAGCGTGTTCGACTGGCGGTTGAGGGTCAGGTATCCGAGTCCCACTTCCACTAAGAAATGCAGCCGGTTGTTGATCTCGGTAAGCAGCCGTTTGGCAACTTGGGCGTCGTGATCATCCAACTCTAAGTTTTCGAACCATTGTTTCAGGTTGACCACCGGCATTTCTACGAGATCCGTGATGCTCATTCCTCCGATCTTCACCCAGGTCGCCTCTTTCTTCAATCGGGTGCCATGGCAGTCCGGACAGTTGGTCTTTCCGCGGTATCGGCTCAT
>JALFRV010000105.1 GCA_022778905.1 Prevotella sp.
CAGGCGTCTGACTCCACATCATCCATGAATGGCAGACGGACAAGACACGTCTTGCAGCCAAATGCAGTATGCATCCCTGAAAAGCCCCTGCCGCCCCCGTCTTACAACTTAAAAAAAACGATCCTGAGGCAACAAAATAAGGAAAATGCAGTTTATATATATGAGATCGACTGACTATTAGCAACTGAAAATGAACAAAGATCGGAAACTCCACGCAAGAAACATGAAAAGACTGATACTCTATACGCTGTTGATGCTGCTCTTCCCTGCAGGCGTCATGGCCCAATCATCCATGACGGACGATCAGGTCATGCAATTTGTCATCAAGGAACATGCCGCAGGGACTTCGCAGGCGCAGATCGTGACCAAGCTCATGCAGAACGGCGTGGACATTGCGCAGATCAGACGCGTCAGAAAGAAATATGACCGGCAGATCAACAACCGGGGCTTGGGCGTAGTGGCTGACGAGAGCGTTTCGACAGCAGAAGACCGCATGCGCAAGGCCAATGGCGAAAAGAAAAAGAACCAGGACAAGCGCAGCAACTATCAGCTGAAAACGAATGACACGGCAAACGGATTCGCCGATATAGAACAAAACGACGAACGGACAAGGATGCTCACCGAGCTGAACGGGCTGGTCCCCGACTCGACCTTGCAGCAGTCCTACATGGAAGAAGAGCAGCAGAGGAAGGGAAAACGCGTGTTCGGCCGCGACATCTTCAATCAGAAAAACCTGTCGTTTGAACCCAATATGAACATCGCAACGCCTCAGAACTACCAGCTCGGACCAGGAGACGCCGTGTTCATCGACATCTATGGCGCTTCGCAGAAGACGATCAATGCCACCGTCTCACCTGACGGCGACGTGACGATTCCGGGCTTCGGTCCCGTCCAAGTGAGCGGATTGACCGTCGGGCAGGCCAATGCACGGTTGCGCGCAACATTGGGAGCCCGCTACAGCAGCAGCAAAGTGAGGCTGACGGTAGGACAGACGAAGACCATCACCGTGAACATCATGGGCGAGGTCAAAGTGCCGGGAACCTATACCCTCTCCGCGTTTTCATCCGTCTTCCGGGCGTTGTACATGGCCGGAGGACCCAATGACATCGGTACGTTGCGAAACATCAAGGTCTTCCGCCGCAATCGTCTCATCGCCGTGGTCGACGTCTATGACTACATCCTCAACGGCAAGGCGAGCAACATCCACTTGTCCGACGAGGACGTGATCGCCGTCGGACCCTACGACTGCCTGGTCAACATGACCGGAAAGGTGAAACGGCCGATGTACTATGAAATGCGGAAGAACGAGAGCGTAGGGTCGCTGATCAAATACGCCGGCGGGTTTGCCAGTGACGCATATACCAAATCAGTGAGGATCATCCGCAAGACCGGACGGAAATACGCGGTGTTCAACGTCGATGAGTTTGACATGAGCTCCTTCCACATTGCCGACGGAGACTCGGTCAATGTCGACTCGATCATACCGCGCTATGAGAACACCGTCGAACTGAAAGGAGCCGTCTTCCGGCCCGGCCTCTATCAGATTGGCAGCAGCATCAACAGCGTGCGCACCCTCCTCACCCAGGCAGAAGGTGTCACGGAAGATGCTTTCACTGCCCACGCCGTGATGCACCGCATGAAAGCCGACCGCACGTTGGAGGTGATTCCGGTAGACATCGACGGCATCATGAGCGGCCAAGTGGCCGACATCCCCTTGCGGGAAAATGACGTACTGTTCGTCCCGACCAAGCAGGCCATGATGCAACAGCAGACCATCACCATCCACGGCGAAGTCCATTATCCCGGCATCTATCAATATGCAGACAACCAGACCATCGAAGACTTCATCCTTCAGGCTGGCGGACTGAAAGAGACAGCGTCGACCGTCAAGGTGGACGTGGCCCGGCGCATTGAGAATCCGAAGGCCGTGGTGACCGACAGCATCATCGCCAAGACCTACAGCTTCGCCTTGAAAGACGGATTCGTCATCGATGGAGAGCCCGGCTTCAAACTGATGCCTTATGACGAGGTGTATGTCCGCAAAAGCCCCGGATACTCCGCACAGAAAAACATCACCGTCGAAGGACAGATCATGTTTGAAGGCACTTACACGCTGACGAGCAAAGATGAACGGCTCTCGAGCATCATCAGCAAGGCCGGCGGACTGAAGGACAAGGCCTATGTACAAGGAGCACGGCTGGAACGCCGCATCACCCACGACGAGCGCTTGCGCATGCAGACCGTCCTCAAGATGCTCCAGGGACAGCGGGGAGAGAAGGACACGCTGGACATAGGCAAGCTGAATCTCGGCGACACCTACTACGTAGGAATTGAACTCGACAAGGCATTAAAGACCCCCGGGGGCGACGCCGACCTCGTATTGCGCGAAGGAGACCGCATTATCATCCCCGAATACAATGGCACCGTGAAGATCAGTGGAGAGGTGATGTATCCCAACACCGTTGCCTACGAGAAAGGAAAGAGTGCCTCATGGTACATCGATCAGGCAGGCGGCTGGGGCAACAGGGCCAAGAAGAGCCATACGATCATCATCTACATGAACGGCACGGTGGCCCGCGTAGGCCACAATGCCAAGATCCGCCCCGGCTGCGAGATCGTTGTGCCGGGCAAACCCAAACGCGACAACAATGCCATCAGCCAATGGTTAGGCATCGGCACCAGCGTTGCCAGCATCGCGACGATGATTGCCACGATCGTGAATCTGGCGAAGTAAAGAATATCCAAAATAAGAGCAGAACAGCGCAATGAAATATCCGATAGGAATACAATCGTTTGAGAAGATACGCCTGAAAGGGTATGTCTACGTGGACAAGACGCGGTACGTCTGGGAAATGGCCAACAACGGTGTGTACTACTTCCTCGGACGCCCGCGGCGGTTTGGTAAGAGTCTGCTCATCTCCACGCTCGAAGCCTATTTCTCGGGCCGTAAGGAACTCTTCGCCGGACTGGCCATCGATGCCTTGGAAACCGCGTGGGACGTCCATCCCATCTTGCACATCGACCTGAACACCGCCAACTACAAGGAACCGGGCAGTCTGCAGAAAGTGCTCAACGACACGCTCGCAGAGTGGGAAAAGTGCTACGGTTCACGCCCCACAGAGACAACCCTACCCCTGCGGTTCAAGGGCATCGTGGAGCGGGCGGCCAAGCAAGCCGGCAGGAACGTTGTCATTCTGATTGACGAGTATGACAAACCGCTCTTGCAGACCATCGGCGACGATGGCATGCAAGAAAACTACCGCAACGAGCTCAAGGCTTTCTACTCGGTGCTCAAGACACAGGACAGGTATATCAAGTTTGCCCTGCTCACGGGCGTGACGAAGTTTGGCAAAGTGAGTGTGTTCAGCGATCTGAACAACCTCAACGACATTTCCATGGACCGGGAGTATGCAGGCATCTGTGGTATCACGGATGAAGAGATCGACAGCTATTTCCCTGAAGCCGTCAGCGAGCTCGCAGAGGCCTGCGGCATGTCATTCGACGAAGCCCGCAAGAAACTGCGGGAGCAATACGATGGGTATCACTTTGAAGTGAACACTCCGGGTATCTACAATCCCTTCAGCCTGCTCAACACCTTTGCCAAATGTAAGTTCAGCAACTACTGGTTTGAGACAGGTACCCCTACTTTCCTTGTGGAACAGCTCAAGAACTACGATTACAGGTTGCCAGACCTGACACAGGAACAGGTGACAAGTGATGTCATCAACAGCATCGACTCGTCATCGCGCAACCCCATCCCCATGATTTACCAGAGCGGGTATCTCACCATCAAGGGCTACAACGAGCGTTTCCACCGCTACAGGCTGGGCTTCCCCAACAAAGAGGTGGAGGAAGGATTTCTCAACTTCCTTCTCCCCAACTACGCCGCGGTGGAGCATAAGAGCGAGTTTGACATCATCCATTTTGTGGAGGACGTGGAGGGCGGAAAGCCAGAACAGTTCATGAAACGCCTCCAAGCCCTGCTGGCCGACACAGACTATAAAGTGGTGGGCGACGCAGAGCTCTACTTCCAGAATGTGATGTATCTCATTTTCAAAATCCTTGGGTTCTACATCCAAGTGGAACGCCCCACGAGCGACGGCCGCATCGATGCAGTCATCCAGACTGCCGACTACATCTATATCATCGAATGCAAGCTGGACGCCGGTGCCGACAGAGCCCTTGCACAGATTGAAGAGAACCATTACGCCGCCCCATTTGCCATGGACAGCCGCCAGATCTACAAGATTGGCGTCAGCTTCGACAGCAAGAGCAGAGGGGTGAAGGAGTATAAGATTGAAGGCTGAAAGAGGGTTTGAACATAAGATTGCTCATTGATTATGGAAACGATAATATTTGAAAACGGAGACAACCAAGCATGGTTGCAAGCAATGCACTGCTGCCGAAAAGCCAAGACAACAGTCGTTCCGTGTTTCACACAGACTTCTATTTCCACGGCACATTGATTTACTTTGATGTAAACATCAACAACCTCGAAGATGAAGAGGTGCTTGAAAACTTTGAATGGTAAATTTTAAAGCGAGAAAAGATGACTATAATTATGCAAGAAATACTCTCACAGAGCAAGAGTCTTCCAGATGCCGGGCAAATATTATTTGAAAACATAAGCCAAGCTGATGAAAGGCATACAAAGTTGGTTGTTGATATGAGCCAAACCACCTCTTTGCCATCCATCTTCCTAAACGCTTCAATTGGCAGATTTATTGATGCAAGGGGAAAAGAACGGCTGAAAGAAACCCTTACGTTCACCAACATCACCAAGGCACAAGCCACAAGGCTGCGCGAATATCTCGACCACTATAAGTCTACCGAGAGCGGCGTAAGTTTCAGCAGCGAGGGGAAGGAGTATAAAAGATAATACAATCAGATAGAAACAAATGAATCATGTAATATGAATGGTATGAAATTCAAATATAACGTGCCCACAGCTGATGGCTCTTTGCAGAACGCACGCAGAAACTGTGCCTACATCGTCTACATGAACGGCATGGCTGGTTAGGTGAGTCTGGATGCGAAGATCCAGCCGTGCTAAGAAATTGTGGGGCCCAGCAAAATCAGCCGCAAGATGAGCATTGCTGAGCTCATGAGCATTGGCAAGACAAAGACACAAAAAACAAGAAAGGTAGAGAGAAATGAAAATAAAGCATGACATAAAAGTTGTAGTCATCTTGCTGCAGTTTTGGGTGTACGGAACAGCAGCAAGGGCCTACGACTTGTTCAGAAATAGCAAGAGCAACTACCATATCGTGCTTTTTCCCAATGCCTCGACCACAGAAAAGACGGCTGCTGAAGAATTGCAGTCGTACCTTAAAAAGATTAGCAATGCACAACTTCCCATTGTCTCGTTTAGCAGCCATATGGGGGGACAACGAATATTCATCGGCTACCATCCAGATATATCAACAACCATAGCTGCCGACCAACCAGCCGACGATGACGATGGCTTTACCTACAAGACCATCGGCGACGATCTCTATATCTATGGTGGCCGGAATCGTGGAACGATGTACGGCGTGTTTGCCTTTCTAGAAAACGAGCTGGGGGTGCGATGGTACACCAAGGATGTTACCAGGATTCCGCAACGCCGCCGCTATGCCCTCCCCTCGCTCAACCACACGGAGAAGCCCGTAGTAAAATACCGCTATGTACAGTTTCATAAGTTCAACACAGACTCTGCCGTATATGCACACAACAAGATGAACATGGTGTGGGATGCCATGCCCACCCAATACGGCAAGCTGCACAACTATTGGGGCGTGCACACTTCGGAATGGCTGGTACCCACAAAGCAGTATTACAACACACATCCCGAGTATTTCAGCTATCGTCAGGGCCGGCGCATACCCAACAGCCAGCTGTGCCTTTCGAACCCCGAGGTGCTACGGCTGGTCATTGCCAACCTTAAAACCAAGGTAAACCCGGTCATAGACTATTGGTGCTATGATGTCTCGCAGAACGACAACCAGCTGTTTTGCGAATGCGACAACTGCAAAAAGCTGGAAGCCCGCTACGGCGGCCATGCCGGTATATGGGTATGGTTCGTCAATCAGGTGGCTGCGGCACTGCCCCACATCAAGGTCGGTACATTTGCCTATCAGTACACCCGGCACGCGCCCAAGAACATTGTCCCAAGAGAGAATGTAGTGATTAGATTGTGTTCGCAGGAATGTTGCTTTGCCCACCCCATCGAGACCTGCCCTGAGAACCGGGCTTTTATGCAGGACTACAGAGATTGGATGAAGCTCACCAAGAACATCTTCATTTGGGACTATGTCGTCAATTTCGACCAGTACCTGCCGCCCTTCCCCAACTTCGCAGTGCTGAAGCCTAACATCCAAACCTTTGTAAAGCACAACGCAATGGCAGTGTTAGAGCTCGGACAATACACCTCGGGCGACGGAGAATTTTCGGAAATGAGGGCGTGGGTGATTTCCAAGCTCCTCTGGAATCCCGAGTTAGACACCGACAGTCTGGTACGCGACTTCATCTATGGATATTATGGCAAGGCAGCCCCAAGTATAGCACGGTACCACGGCCTTGTGCAAAGTCTTGTCAAACCTTACACACATATAGGCTGCTACATCAAGGGAACCAACAAAATTTTTACCGATCAGTTTATTGCTGAAGCCGAAAAATGCATTATCACGGCTTACCAACAGAGTGAAAATGCGGAGATACGCCGGAGGGTGAAGATGGTGGAGTTGCAGCTGCTGTACCTCCAGTTTGCCCGGAACCGCATCAAGGCACTCTCTGACGGCACGTATCCGAAACTGCTCAAAATAATCCAGGAGGAGAGGCCACACATCAACGAGGGAATCACGGCAGAAGAGTTTATCCAGAAAAACGGATATATATGACTGACTTTCGGCTCCATCGTCACCGTATTCGTCGGAATATTTCTACTGATTAAAAGAAAAACAAAGCATGCAAGAAACAACCCAACCCACCCCGATTGACTTTACCAAGATCGTAAAGGCTATCTGGAAACACAGAAAGACATACCTCATCACCCTGCCCGTGGCCTTTGTCCTGGGGTGCATCTACGTGTTGAGCCTGCCCAGATACTACAGCTGCCAGGTAAAACTGGCCCCCGAATCGTCAAACATGAACTTGGGAAACTTAGGAAGTCTGGCCTCCTCCATGGGTATCAACATCGCCGGCAAGATGAACAACAGCCAAGACGCCATATCGCCCGAGCTATACCCCGACCTCATGAAGTCGATGGACTTCCGCGTGAGCCTGTTCCCCATCCAGGTAACGACCCGAAACAAGGAGATTGCAACGAATTACTACACCTACCTGGAGCAGAAGCAGAAATCTCCATGGTGGTCGGTAGCCACGGACAAAGTGGTGAGCCTGTTCAAAGAGCGAGAGAGTTCGACCTATAATGGCAAGGAGAAGCTCAATCCTTTCTACCTGACAAAAATGCAGCACGACATTGCCGACGTGATAGGCGGCAAGGTGAAATGTAGCGTAGACAAGAAGACCAGCGTCATCTCCATCAGCGTCGAAGACCAGGATCCTCTGGTGGCTGCCACCATCGCCGACTCCGTGAGCGCCCGCCTCCAGACCTTCATTACGAACTACAGAACCCAGAAGGCGCGCAACGACCTGGCCTACATCAAGGGGTTGTTTACAGAGGCCAAGGCACAATACGAGAAGGCACGGCAGAAATACGGAGCATACGGCGATGCCAACACGGATCTCATATTGCAGTCGTACAAGCTGCAACAGGAAGATCTGGAAAATGACATGCAACTGTGCTACAACAACTATACGGCCCTAGCCACCCAGTATGTGGTTGCCAAAGCCAAGGTGCAGGAGCGCACCCCTGCCTTTACGACCCTGCAGTCGGCCACGGTTCCCGTAAAGCCGGCAGGCCCCAAGCGCATGATAATCGTTGCAGCCATATTGCTGCTGACATTCCTCGGCACCACACTCTACACGATACCGAAAGAAAACTAAAGATCTACAAAGGTGATCATAGCCCTTATCATAGTCATATTGTTTGCTTGTATATTTGCCTTTCTCGAAGAAGACATGGGCAAATCCAAGTGGCCTATATACATAGGAATGGGGGTACTGCTGATCATTCTTACCGCCATCCGCCCACTCGGCATGGACAATGATGCCGAAAACTACGAGCAATACTTCATGCACTACGACGATCCACTCTACGAAACCGTGGTGGAGTTTTCGTACCGTTGGGCCGCCAGATGGCTCTACATGTGGTTTGGCGACGTGCACAGCATCTTCTTGCTCTACGCCCTGATAGGCATCAGCATCAAGTTTGCGGCGTTCCGCCAGCTCACGCCCCTGGTGTTTCTGGCCGTCGTAGTCTACATGGGCAACTACTTCATACTGCACGAGTTTACCCAGATACGTGCAGGGGTGGCATCAAGCATCATGCTGCTGACCATCAAACCGCTCGGCGACGGTCGGCGCTGGAAGGCTTTCGGGCTCATGCTCGCAGCCATATTCTTCCATTATTCGTCACTGCTGATGCTTCCGTTACTGTTGCTAACCAACAACGAAATGAACACCAAGCAGCGGTGCCTGTGGGCTTTGTTGGTTCCGGCAGGCTACCTTGCCTGTTTCATGCAAGTAAGCATAGCCTATCTCCCCATTCCCTACATCGGAGACAAGATGGAGATGTACCAAGACTTGAAAGACCAAGGTTTTTTTGACGAGATCAATGTCTTTAACCTGGTGTTCCTTGTCAACATCGCCATATATCTCTATCTGCTGTACATGTACGACATTATCAAGGAACACAGTCCCTACCTTTCTATCATGCTCAAGATGATGGGGCTGTCCGTTTTCTGTTTTGTCGCCCTGTCGTCGCTGCCCGTCTTGGCATTCCGTGTAAGCGAGCTGTACGGTATCGTGGAAATAGTGCTCTTTACAAACATCTATTACACCATCCGCCCCGCATGGCTATCAAAAAGCGTGGTGATGGCCATTGGCGTTGTACTGTTCTGCATCAATGTGTTCTACAACGAAATCTTACAAATCATGTAGGCCTATGTTCAAGCAGATACTGAATAAATACATGCAAGGAGACAAACGCACGGTCTTGCTCAAAAAAAACATATTGGGGTCTTTCTTCATCAAAGGATGGACCTGCCTGGTACAGCTTCTGCTGGTGCCCGTCACCTTGAACTGCCTCAACCAGTACGAATACGGTATATGGCTCACCATCAACAGTTTGCTGATATGGATCGACTCTTTCGACATCGGTCTGGGCAATGGTCTAAGAAACAGGCTGGCGGCATCTATTGCCATCAATGATGTGGGCAGAGCCAGAAAGCAGGTGAGCACAGCATTCTTCATGCTGGTGCTGATCATTCTGCCCACCATCGTGCTGTTTACGGGCATCATCCACCACACAGACTGCTACGCACTGCTCAATGTTGACCGCCAGACCACACAGCATCTGGAGTCTATCCTGACGATTTCCTATATTGTTGTTGCCACAACCTTTATATTCAAGTTTGTGGGCAACGTCTATATGGCACTGCAACTCCCGGCCATCAGCAATCTGCTGATAGCCATTGGGCAGACGCTCTCCCTCGTGCTTATCTTTGTTGCATCACAGTTCACGACCGTAACGCTGCTCCACGTGGCCATCATCTACACAGCCTCACCGCTCCTCGTTTACCTCTTGTCCTACCCCATTACCTTTACCAAGTACAAGATGCTGGCACCATCCATAGCCCTGTTCGACCGTAACGAACTGCGGCCTTTGTTTGGACTGGGAGTAAAGTTCTTCTTCATACAGATAGGAGGACTCATCATATTTGCATCCTCCAACCTGCTCATTTCAAGGCTGTTTTCGCCCAAAGAAGTCACCCCATACCAAATTGCCCATCGGTATTTTGGTTTGGTCAACATCCTGTTTACCATCATCTCTGCCCCATTATGGTCAGCAACCACAGATGCCTATATGAGAAAAGATTGGCAATGGATAAGACACACGACACGGAAGATGAGAAAGGTTATGGTGGCAACTACCACATTGCTTCTGGTCATGGCCGCCATAGCCCACCAGGTCTATATGCTTTGGGTGGGCAGCGAGGTAGAGATACCCTCTGCCATGTCTGTTGCGATGATGGTTTACATGGTTGTGGTGGTGTATGGCACGTGCTATTCTAATTTTATCTGCGGAATAGGAAAGATACGCTTGCTGACCATCATCACGGTAGCAGAAGCTCTGGTGTACATCCCGTTGGCAGTATGGCTAAGCCAGCGGTATGGCGTAATCGGCATAGTCATTGCCTTGATTTTGGTCAACCTCGTAAGTGCCATTGTCAATCATGTTCAGTTTTCCAAGCTCTGCAACAATACGGCAAAGAGCATTTGGAACTTATAAACCCGGAAGTCATGTCTTTAAACAGAAATATAAGGAAAGTCATCGATCCTTTGGTCAAGGTGCTTTTCGGAGGAATACATCTGGTCTATGGGTATAAAATCCATTGCAAGATTAATCTTCTCCTGCATTACTTTTACACCTGGTGGATATATCCCAACTTTAAACATGCCGGCAAAAACCTCGTCGTGTACCATCCTATTCAACTCAAAGGGGCCGAGTATATCACTATCGGAGACCACACGACCATCGGGAAATGCGGGGTCGTAACAGCCTGGGACAGTTACGGACAGCAGCAACTCTCCCCAAAGATAACCATAGGAAACGACTGCGACTTCGGAGAGTACCTGCATGTCAGCTGCACAAACAGCATTGCCATTGGCAACAATGTGCTTACAGGCAGGTGGGTAACGATTATCGACAACTCGCATGGTAGATCTGACTTCGACGACATGCAACAGCCACCGGCTGTGAGAAACGTCGTCTCCAAAGGCCCGGTTGTCATACAAGATAACGTGTGGATTGGCGATAAGGTCACGGTCATGCCGGGTGTAACCATAGGCACAGGTGCCATAGTCGGTGCCAACAGCGTTGTATGCCAAGACATCCCGCCCTACGCCATTGCAGCAGGATGCCCTGCGAAAATCATCAAGAAAGCAGATCACAACATCACTGAAACAACATGAAAAGAGCTATATTTACCATTGTTGCTAAAAATTATATCGGCTTAGCTCAGATATTGGGGCAATCGGTACGCCATCACCACGAAGAAGTAGACTTCTTCGTCTTCGTGGCCGACGAGTTCGACACACAAACCGAAGACCTTGGCGAGAACGTCATCATAGCCAAATATACTCTGGAATACAGCCAACAGGAATGGACAGACATGTCCTTCAAGTATGACCTCACAGAATTTTGTACGGCCATCAAGCCTGCATGCTTCCAATACCTGTTTGCCCGACAGTACCAGCAGGCGGTATATCTCGACCCCGACATCTACGTGTTCAGCTCCATGACTGCCGTATGGGACAAGCTCGAAGACTTCGACATGGTGCTCACCCCACAGATTGCCGGCATGCATGTAGACTACCAAGGCGAGCATCCCGAGTGGGCCATGAACGTAAACGGCATCTTCAACCTCGGATTCTGCGGCATGCGAAACACTGAAACAGCACGCACCGTGCTCGACTGGTGGCGGCGGCGACTCTTGGACAATGCCTTTATAGACAGGAGCGTGGGCAACTTCACCGACCAGAAATGGATGGACTGGATGCCGGGATTCCTCGGCAACGATCACCTCTACGTGTTCCACCACCTTGGCATGAACATGGCTCCATGGAACTTTTTCGAGCGCGAACTGTTCATCAAAGAGGGCGGCGGCATCATGGTGAGATACCGTACCGACGACAACCCATACAGGGAAGACCCCTTGGTGTTTCTCCATTTCGCCGGTTACGACTACCAGAAAATGAAGAATGGCATCATCGAGAGAAAGCGAATCGAAAATCTGCAGGAATACGAAGACCTGGCCATAGCCACACAGATATACTGCCAGTCCATCGTAGACAACCAGGCTACGTTCGACCGCTATATCGCGAACCCCTATTCCTACGCCACCTACGACAACGGAGACCGGATAGCCTCCTTCCACCGTAGGCTGTACCATGGCATGACAGAGACAAACCGACATGTAGCCAACCCTTTCGCAACCGGGCCGAGGTCGTTCCACAGCATGCTTCAAGGAAAAGGCATGGTCATCGCGGAGAATACCGACAAGCTGAGCCAACGCAACATCTCCAACATCGACAAGAAGCGAAAGCAGATCGGATGGCTCTTCTCTCTGCTCTACAAGGTCATGGGCTACAAACGTTATACGCTGTTTGTCAAGAGCCTGTACAACTATTGCCGTCCCGAACTTCACACCTTCCTCATTCACAAAGACAGCCACTGACATGAAGAAAATAATATACATAAGGATGGCACCCACGGGCAGTAGCGACGGCACGGCCAACTATTGTAAGGCTCTCTACGACATGTTCAAGGACGATGCTGACATCCGTGCATGCCCCATCGTAGACTACCCCACCATTCCATCGCGACTGTTTAAATATTACTACCGGCACAAACCGCTCGCCGAGGCTATCAAGAAGGCAGACATCGTGCACATCAACGGCTACACAGCCATGGGCACCGCACAGGCGTTATACCTTGCCCACCACTATGACAAGCAGGTGATCTACACTGCACACTGGCATCCGTTCCAATATCTGCGGCATCCCTTCTTGGGCAAAACATTCTTCAATGTCATCATCAAGCCCCTCGTCAGACGCTGCGCTCAGAAAGTCGTTGCCATCAACAACGAAGACCTTGCCTTCTTCAAGGCTTTCCATCCCCACGTGGTGCAAATTCCCCATTGGTATGCAGCCGAAGAGCCAGCAAGCCATATTGCTAAAAAGAAAAACATGATACTGTTCATCGGGCGTATCGACGACCCTGTGAAAAGCATTTCTACACTGTATGGTCTCCCCAAGGGAAAATACGAAGTGCACTGCGTAGGACGTGGAGCATTGACGACACGTCCCGACTTCATCCAGCATGTCAACCTGTCCGACGAAGGCCTGGGCCGGTTGTACGACGAGGCCTCTTTAGTCGTCATTCCATCCCAATACGAGGCATTCTCCTATGTCGCCCTTGAAGCCATGAGCCACGGTACGCCAGTTGTCATGTCCAATAGGGTACGAATAGCCGATTATCTCTTAGGGATTCGAGGTTACAGTGTCTTCAAGTACAACGACGATACTGATTTTCTAAAAAAAGTAGAGACAACCATAGGAAGCACTGTAGACCGACAGGCTATAAAGGATTTATTTGCACCAGAAAGAATAGGGCTATATTACAAAAAGATTTATTCGGAATAATTAGTATAGGAAAACCTATGGCTGTTTAGAAAACGATATGTTCCAAGAAAATGGGTGATATACAATGGGTGGAAATATCTCATCACTATCTACTACCCGTTGTGCGCTCCGCCTCATGGAGCAAATCTTAAAAACATCATTAAAGGTATATATTACGGAATAATAAATAACAGGAAATGAATATTTTAGTTACAGGTGGTGCCGGCTTTATTGGCTCACATTTATGCGACAGGCTTTTGGCCGAGGGTAACCAAGTTACCGTTGTTGATAACCTTGTGTTGGGAAGTAAAGCAAACATCGCCCATCTCATAGACCATAAACAGTTCCATTTCTACGAAGAGGATGTCGTGAATCAGGAAAAGATGTTGCCAATCTTTGAAGATGGCCATTTTGATATGGTCTATCATCTGGCAGCCAATTCTGATATTCAGAAAGGAGGCAAAGATCCTCAGGTAGACTATTCCCTTACCTTCAATACCACGTTCAACATCTTGCAACTGATGAAGACGTTTGAAGTGAGAAAACTGTTCTTTGCTTCTACGTCAGCCATTTTTGGAGAAGCTCAGGGGAATCTGGACGAAAACTACGGCCCCCTGCAGCCTGTCTCTAACTATGGTGCGGGGAAACTGGCCAGCGAAGCCTTCATCAGCGCTTTCAGTGCCACCTATCAAATCCAGACGTGGATTACCCGCTTCCCTAACGTTGTTGGTGAGCGTTTTACCCATGGAGTCATTTTTGATTTTGTCAAAAAGCTTCGTCAAAATCCCAATGAGCTGGAAGTCTTAGGTAATGGCGAACAATGTAAGCCTTATATCTACGTAAAGGATCTCGTCGATGGCATCCAATTCGTCATTCAACATACCAACGAACGGTATAATGTCTATAACCTTGGCCCGGAATCAAGGACGAAGGTGAAGGAAATAGCCCAGATGGTCATTGAAGAAATGGGACTGAATGCCATAATTCATTATACAGGCGGTGACAGAGGCTGGGTAGGCGACGTGCCTGAATTCAAATATAATTTATCAAAGATAAATTCATTGGGCTGGCACGCCTCCAGAAGCTCAAACGATGCTGTTAGAATTGCAATTCAAAAAGCTTTAGGCAAATGAAAATAGTTATCATAGCAGGAGGGCAAGGCACACGAATAGCCGCTGTAAACAGCGAGATCCCCAAGGCCATGATTCCAGTTGGCGGCAAGCCTGTTCTTGAACACCAACTGATAATGGCCAAAAGATACGGATTTGTTGACTTCATTTTCTTGACAGGATATCTCGGTCAGCAGATCCAGTCATATTTTGGAGATGGTAGTAAATGGGGAGTGCATATTGACTATTACCAAGAGGAACAACCACTGGGCACAGCGGGGGCTCTGGCAGAGGTAAAAGACTGCCTTTCAGAAGATTTCTTCGTGTTTTATGGCGATACGGTCATGGATATCGACATGAATCGTATGTTGGCATTCCATCGCTCCCATCAGTCCGACGCTACTCTTTTTGTCCATCCTAATGATCACCCCTTCGACTCCGACATCATCCTGTTGGACACGAACCATTTGGTGACAGGGATTGTAACTAAACCTCACCCACAAGACTTCATCAGTCACAATCATGTCAATGCTGCGCTGTTTATTTTCAACAAGAGCGTTGTAGATTGTATTGAACGCGGGAAGAAGACGCACATTGAGAAGCACGTTTTGCCTGCTTGTCTTAAAGCAGGCTTACATTTATATGGATATATTTCTTCTGAATATGTCAAGGATATGGGTACCCCGGAAAGATACCAAGATGTTTGTCAAGACTGGGAGAGCGGACGTGTCAGGGCTTTGAACTACCAACATGCAAGAAAAGCAGTTTTTCTCGACCGTGATGGAGTCATAAACAAAGATAACGGATTGGTTTTCAGACAAGACCAATTGGAACTTATTGATGGCGTAGAGGATGCTCTTCGGCTGATTCATCAGAAAGGATACCTCGCCATCGTTGTGACCAACCAGTCGGTCATTGCCAGAAATCTTTGTAGCCATGATGAATTGGATACAATAAACGCATATATGGAGACGTTATTAGGTAAAAGACGTTCATATATTGATGCGCTGTATTATTGTCCACATCATCCAGATGGTGGATATCCTGAAGAAAGAAAAGAATACAAGATTAAATGTGATTGTCGGAAGCCGGCTCCCGGATTACTGTTGAGGGCTGCAAGAGATTTGAACATCGACCTCTCGGAATCCATCATGATTGGTGACAGAAACAGTGATGTCCAAGCCGGTATAAATGCTAAAGTCAAACATTCTGTCATCATACCTACTAATGAAGCAGGTAAACTGATTGAAGTTTTGAGAGACTTGATTTGATGCAATATGATTATAACACGAACACCATTTAGGATCTCATTTGCAGGAGGAGGCTCTGACCTTCCTTCGTTCTATCGTCAGGAGTCTGGAGCAGTTTTAAGCACCACGATCGACAAATATATGTATATTGTCATACACCCGTTTTTCAATGGTGACAAGATACAATTGAAATATTCCAAGACAGAACTAGTGGATCATATTTCAAACATCAATCACCCCATCTTCAAGGAAGTATTGGGCATGTACAATCTAAAAGGTGTTGATGTTAATTCCATTGCAGATATCCCAGCCGGTACTGGCATGGGCTCCAGCAGCAGCTTTACGGTTGGCTTGATCAACGCAGTGAGAGCCTACATGGGAAAGTTCTCTAGTGCTGAAAAACTGGCATCGCTTGCGTGCGAAATCGAAATTAACAGAGTTGGAAGTCCCATCGGCAAACAAGACCAGTATGCTGCTGCATATGGTGGCCTCAACTACATCACCTTCAATCCTGATGATTCGGTCAAAGTAGAAAAAGTGTTGCTCAAATCCAATATCAAGCAAGAATTAGAAGATAACCTGCTGTTGATTTATATTGGGGGTAAACATTCCGCAAACGAGATCCTGACCGAGCAGCAGCAAGTACTCGGCAGCGAAGAAAAATTCCAGGCACAGAAGAGAATGGTGAAGCTGGCCGATGACCTGCGCAAGTCCCTACAGCAAGGGAATATTGAGGACTTTGGAAACTTCCTCAACGAAGGTTGGCAGCTGAAGCGTTCACTGGTCAAAAGTATTTCCAGTGATGATATCGACAATATTTATCAAAGGGGAATACAGGCCGGAGCCTTAGGCGGCAAGCTTTTAGGAGCAGGCGGAGCCGGATTTCTCTTATTTTATTGTCCGAAAGAACACCAAGAGCGTTTTCGACATGAGATGCATAATTTTATGGAAATCAAGTTTACATTTGATAATTTCGGTTCACAAGTCATCTATGTAGGAGACAAATTTATTTAGATTATGGATTACAAAGAAGATATTCTCACTTATTTCCAAAAAGTCAAGGATACAATAGACAAGGTGTCCGCCGAAGACTTAAATACATTACTAAACCTGTTGAACAAGGCCCGAGACGAGAAAAAGTTTGTCTTCATCTGTGGCAATGGTGGGTCAGCTTCGACGGCTTCACACTACTGTTGTGATTTCAACAAGGGCGTATCGTCCGAACAAAGCAGCAAATTCAGATTTGTCTGTTTGAGCGACAATATTGCCACCATGATGGCTTATGCAAACGACTTCAGTTGGGAGGAAATTTTTGTCGGGCCACTCCGCAATCTATTCCACGAAGGCGACTACGTCATCGGCATCAGCGGCTCGGGCAATTCCGCCAACGTCATCAATGCCCTGCAGTATGCAAATGAGCATCATGGTGTTTCCATTGGTATCACGGGATATGACGGAGGCATCATCAAGAAAATAAGTCAATACAACGTCCACGTCCCAATCAACGACATGCAAGTTTCCGAGGACATCCATCTGATGTTGGACCACTGCATGATGAGCATACTTTGCAAACATGGAGAAAACAGATAACAGTCCGTTGGTATCAATCATCATGGCGACTTTCAATGAACCCACCACTTTCATTGAAAGCTCAATTGACAGCATCCTTGGCCAAGACTACAAGAATTTTGAGTTTCTGATAGCAGACGACAGCACAAACTTGGAAACCATCCAAGTCATTGACGCTGCTACCGCAAAAGACGATCGCGTCAAAGTCATTAGGAAACCCTCAAAAATGGGATTTGTACACGCACTCAACTGTGCGTTGAGCGAAGCCAAAGGTGAGTTGATAGCGAGAATGGATGGTGACGACATTGCTTTGCCCAACAGAATAGGCAAGCAAGTACGGTTTGCCCTTGCCAATCCTTCCATCGACCTGTTTGGGGGAAACATATACATCATCAATCAACAGGGGGATGTTGTATCCCAAAGGCTATATCCGAATTCATCGTTTTCAATCAAGATGATGTTCACCTATCGGAATCCCTTTGCGCATCCCACCATCATGTGCCGCCGAAAGATCATTGATAATGGTTTTTATTACGACCCAGATTTTAAGAAAGCCGAAGATTTGGAGTTGTACCTTCGACTTTATAAAAATGGTTACAAATTCAAAAACATGCCCGACTTTCTCCTCAAATACAGGGTTGTAGGCGATCAACAGAAGAAGAGAACCACAGAAAACTGGCATTTTAACCATAAGGCACGAGCCAAGAATTTCATATTAAGGAAGCCGCTTTTCAGTACGCTGTCATGGACAATATCGCTTTTTTATTTATGTGCACCCCAATGGTTAGTTTCTTATCTTTATAGGCGAGAAAACAAACACTGACAAAAAACAAACGTGAAATTAGAACAATAGAATCAGATTATAACCATATAATAATCTTCCACTCCATATGCAATATTGCGTCTACCTATCCGTTATATAAATAAAACAGAGTCGCATGATACTGGCACTAACTGAAAACACATATTACGAAGAAATGGCTTTAGACGGCAAATATGTATTTGATGGAATGAATGAACTTGAAAGGAATTTCAAACGAATGGTTGATTTTCTTGCTGCATGTTGCTGTATGATACTTTTCTCACCCTTATTCCTTATTTGCTACATTGCCGTCAAACGTGAAGACGGGGGACCGGCAATCTTCAAACAAGAGCGCATAGGACGCTTCGGCAGACCTTTCTATATTTACAAATTCAGGTCAATGTGCATGGATGCCGAGAAGAACGGCCCCCAACTCTATCAGCATGAGCATGACACGAGGATGACGCACGCCGGCCAGTTTCTGCGAGCACATCATTTAGACGAGCTTCCGCAATTGTGGAATGTCATAAAAGGTGATATGGCGTTCATAGGCCCGCGACCCGAACGGGAATATTATATCAACCAGATTATGGAACGCGATCCCCGCTACATCTGTCTCTACCAGATCCGCCCGGGCGTAACGTCATTTGCCACGCTATACAATGGATATACGGATACGATGGAAAAGATGTTGCGCAGGTTGGAATTGGACCTGTATTATCTCGAGCACCGCAGCTGGTGGCTGGATGCGAAGATCTTGGTCAAAACCTTTATCAACATCATGTTTGGGAAGAAATTCTGAACCGGTCAGAATTTCTTGAACTTCAGACGCAGTTTCTCTGATTTCAAGATCATGCGGGACCCATTGAGCCTCTCCACTGTGAATTGATCCTGCAATCCATCAATACCATAAGGTGCAAGCAACGAAGCGTCTTCCAAAGGGATATCACCACCGTAGACTCCGTCCGTCTCCTGTTCATGCCCTTGGTTGGAATAGGGTTCATAGACATTCAACAGGTCGCCTTCGTGCTTGAAGCGCATATAAAGATCAGCGCGCTGACCATTCTGGTCAGAGAGCCGCATGAGCTTCACGGAGAAAGCCCAGAAAACCCGCTGCTGCGACAAGTCCAAAGTCCCTCCCGTCGACAAGGTATCCACGCTTTCCATATGCCAGAAGCCGTCAAGGTCTCCATTGTCGCTGGTCTCGAAATCGCACGACTGCAGCATCGCCACACTTAGGACAAAGCTCGCCAGCATGGATCTGTTTCCGATTCTGATTCTCATATTTTATGAATTGCTTATGGGCATAAGGCTCACGTCACTACCCTATCCCGCTGTTATAGATTGAATATTCCTTTCTTACTGATCGTCAACTGGAATCCGGTGTTGTGGCCCAATATGCTTCCGAAGTCCATTCCACAGGCACCCCTCACGCTCCATTTCCGAGGCAGATGACAGGTCGCTTCGGCCATGAAACTGACGTTATGCCGTTTGTGAGTATAGGCATCGCTATACGTACCGAATCCTTCCTGATAGGTCGCAAGCACCCGATAATCAAGTTTCGCTGTCGGAGATCCGTTCAAACCAATGTGCACGGCCTTGAAACGGTTGTTCTTGACCTCGATGGTTCCGTCGGTGTTGTAGATCGGCGAACGATAGAGCGGATTGCCGATCACTTGTCCCCAATGCTGCCACCCGGTGAGGATATAGTGATTATAGTAATTGTCCATACCAGCCACATGATCGGAAATGCCTTTCGTACGATCGTGATTGATCGGGCCGCTCTGGTCTTTGGTGTGGATGTATTCGAGAACGATGCCTCGAAGCCAACTCCCGTACTTAAGCTCCAACTCGCCGCCAAGCATGAAATCCTTGAAATGATAGAGCAGAAAACGGCGGTCCTTCTTCACGTTCCATTCCTCCCCAGACCCATAGCCGTCATAGTCGATGTGGAGCATCTGTGAATGATCCTCGAAGAAATGATCCAAATAGAAATGGAATTTCCACATGTCGGCTTCATAGTTGAGGCGGGCTACCCAACTGCCGAGCTGATCACCGGCTATGTTAGCATACTGGCCCTCGCCCACGTCACCACCACCAGGGACAAAGGCATGCCAGAAATCTTTGAGCCCCTTTCCGCCTGTCCGGACAATCATGGTGCCATCCCCTTGGAAAGCATAAGCTGTTCCGCCAAACGTGCAGGCCATCTCCAATCCCAACTCTAACGAGAGGGGATAGAAGCGGTCTGGATTTCCGATCATCAGATAACCGGCCTTGCTGTGATAGAGCACGCCATCGGCATACTTGCTCTTACGCCCGGTAAATTCATGCTGCCAGTTGTCGTCGGTCATCTTCCCATAGGCAATATGGCCTTTGAGATGCAACCAGTCATGTCCGAACGGCAGCGTCCAATATTCGGGCAGTGCGACCCTGACCTGCGGAACTGGCCGTGCGTTGATGCCCAAAGCCTGCGATCCGCTGCTCAACTGATTGTTCTTCAGTTCCATTTCATATTCCTTATTCCCCACCGAGAGCACGCCATGCAGCCAGCGAGCCTCCACGAAAGCCTGCTGAACGATGACCTTACTCGTATAATTGACTGGCACGGCCACATCTACGCCATAGCCGATGCCCCATCTCCGGTCAAAGTCGTTAGACAATGGGCGGATCACACAGGCACGCATATATCCGTTCTGCCTGTCCAACGAGCTTAATCCGTATTTATTGGCATTCAACCACAATGGCGTTTCATGATCGGCATACGAGCCCTGCAATTCCAATTGGTAGTTAATGCCTTTGCCTAAGTCCAATTTCTCAGGATCTGTATCTTCCTGCCATGCGTATTGCCCACAGGCCTCAGCCCAAGTCCACATTCCCAGCAGGGCAAGCAACCAGAGTCGATAGGAGATCATTTTCATCTTCACCTTAATTATATAGAGATAACGCTGCAGACGTTCTTTTATTTTATACGGCTGCAGATACTGTGGCTTGTCAGGCTGTAGGGATTCATGATGATGGATGAGGGGATGAAGGATGAGGGGAATGAGGGAAGGCTCAGCAGGCTAATACCTGTTTGAGGGTTAAGCTGCCTGTACAAGGCAATGTTTGATTGCCGACCAACGCTCATGCCCTCTCCCCTCTCATTCGCCTGCTGATCCATGTCATAGGGTTGTAATGAGTGCTAAATCATTGAAGCACGATTATCAGACATTTGTCATTGTTTCGTATGCATTGTGAAATATTGGTAGGGTAAATTTGCAGATGAAGAAGCGCGCGAATCATAAATTTTAACCGTTTTAAAAGCAATATGAATTATGGCCATTGCCACAGTCTGAAATAGCCACCAATCATGAGATCAAGGAAAGCAATCCTGATTACCAATTCATCAACATATGAAACATACAATTATCTTCACATCGCTTTTATGTCTCGAAAGCATTGTCACGCTGGCTCAAAGACCCGGCAACATACTCATCAGCGGAACGGTCATGGACACAGAAGGAAAACCTGTAGCAAACGTGGTCGTCAATGATGGTGTCCACTTCACGCAGACAGACATCCAAGGAAAATGGACTTTCGTCACAGACACCTGCTTGAGCAAGTTTGTCAGCATATCCACGCCAGCAGCCTATGAACTGCCATCCGAAAACGGATTGGCCCGTTTCTACAAACCCATACAGGATATACGGAAGGGCAAGGACAATCGATTTGTACTGAAAAAGCGAAAGGGCGAATCAGACCGATTCAGCTATATCGCCATCAGTGACCCACAAGTGCTCAACGAAAAAGACATGTATCGTTGGAACGAAGAGACAGTCAAGGATATCCGGACAACCGTCGATTCGCTCAGAAAGACCAGAGAGGTAGTAGGCATGACATTGGGCGACTTGGTCTTCGACAACATGGGACTTTACACGAAGTATGCCTCCTCCATGCAGAACTTGAAAATGACCGTCTTCCAGACAATCGGAAACCACGACTTTGACAAACGGTTTCAGGACCTGCACAATATGAGATACGGTGCACCGCAATACGCCGAACACTATTATAACCGGTTCTTTGGTCCTACGGACTATTCCTTCAATATCGGCAACATACATGTGATTACGATGAAAAGCATCAACTATGTGGGACACCGACAATATATAGAAGCATTGACAGACGCCCAGCTTGAGTGGCTGAAGAAAGACCTGAGCTATGTGCCTAAAGGTTCCGCTGTCTTTGTCAACATGCATGCAGCCGGATGGAACCGAATCATGAATACCGACAACATCAGGAATGCCGGCTCTTTGGAACAAGTACTGCAAGGCTATAACGTACATTTCTTCTGCGGGCATACACACTTTTATCAGAACGTACAAGTTTCCCCCTCTCTCTATCAGCATAACATCGGGGCTGCATGTGGAGCATGGTGGGCTGGCGGGGTCAGCCAATGTGGGGCACCTAACGGATATCTTGTCGTTGATGTGGATGGCGAGAAGGTCAGCTGGCATTTTAAGCCCACAGGGAGAGACATCTCGTGCCAGATGAGACTGTACAAGCCTCATGAATTCCGAAGAGCTGCCAAGTACGTGGTAGCCAACGTATGGGATTATGATGAGCAGTGCAAAGTAGAATGGTATGCAGACGGCAGAAAAATGGGGAACATGGAACAGTTTACCGATGTAGACGAAATGTACATCCGCCAGCAAAATGCCATCAACAAGGATGAAGAAGAAATTCTTACAAACCATCTGTTCCGTTGCCTGCCCGGCAAGGCAAAGACCGTAAAGGTCGTATTCAGCAACCGCTTCGGTCAACAATACGCAGAAACAGTTACCATTGACTGAGGCACCCTCCTCTTATGTCTGAGGTGTACAGGCTCAAAAGTCTGATACACCTTTTCCGTCTGATCACGTATAGGCGGAACAACAAGAAAGAAAGGTAACTGTTCTGCGGTAATAGCCTTCTTGACAGATGTGCACAGTCACCATGTCAGCTTCACCGGTTGAGGAACATATGTTCATGGGCCATTTAAGTTAACTTCATCGGTCAACCAACATATGTTCATAGGCCAACGAACATATGTTCATGATGATGCCTGATTTTCTTCGTGACGATGCCTGATTTTACTTCACACGGTTTGGGATGTTGCTGCTGAATTGGGTTACGTGTACTTTACTTTGTTCCTGAAAAGCTTTACACTTCCGGGTTAAATTCCACGGTGATTACCGCTTCAATATAACATTTATCATCCCTGCGCTACAGAGAGCTTGAGATGGAGCCTGTCCGGTGTTCTTTGCACCAAGGTAATTTTCCTTTGAAGAAGTTCCTTTTCATCAAGTCCGACCTTGCTCTCGTCATAATGATTCTTGCTCACTACCATTGTATAGAATCTTCTGGCAATCTTATTCGCGGTCGCTACAATAGCTTGCAGATGGCCGCCTTAGGACTTCTGCCTCCTGAAATATACGCCGAGTCCCGTCTTGACGCTTTTCACCGAGTTGGCGCATAGCCTTGCATGTACGTGCCGCATCCATCCGTGTATTCGTCCAAAAGCCTGTCCATCTCCTCCTCGCAGTCGGCTGTCTGGGTGTGGATGTACTTGTAGAGAGCATAGGACTGCTTGAGTTCAAAGAGATGAACGACATCCCAGGTGCCTTCGAGCGACCTCTCTATTGTTTCCTTGCCGGCCTTGCAGCGCGGGGCGGCAAGCTGGGCAAGCGACATGGGGTCATGGTTGCCGTCAAGGATTGCCTCTATGATGGCTTTGCCCGACTTGCCGAGGATATCGCTGATGACGGTATCCACCTTGATGTTCATCAGCACAAGCGGCTTCTGCATGTGCTGGACTTCCTTGCCGGCACTGCGGAGCATGTTGTCACGATGGCGGGCAAGCTCACGGATGCCGCAGGCCTTGAGCCATGAGGCAATCTCCTCGTAGTCGCATGTGAAACTGCCGAACAGCGGTTGTTGTCGCCATCACGGTCCTCGGGTACGCAGACTTGCATCTCACCATAGGCGATGTCTATGCCTGCCGCATTGGGATTGACTATCTTCAGCTTCAAGCCATCCTTCGTTCTTTCCTTCTCTGCCTTACGTGCCATATCCCGTGATTGTAAAACTGCAAGTCCGATGCCCCTAAAACATCTACTCTTCTATAAGGTCTCCAACGACCAGTTATTACTCTACGGGCTGACGGAACCAAACTGAATATTGGACTCGAAAGTCCATTGCCAATGATGGCCTACTTACTTGCCGGTGCAAAGGTAACTGCTTTCAGGTGAATCTGTAGCGCAGGGATGAAAAATGTTATTTCCCGTTTTGCTCAGGGAAAGGACCCGGTGGGGAACTGAATAGTTACAAAGAAAGTGGAAGCCAACTAATGCTTTTGGTAGAGAAGACCACCGGCAGGATTAAAAACAAAATGGTCATCATACTACTCGGGGGGGGTAAACAACCTAATTGATATTGAATTTCTCACTGCAGACAGAAGCATTTGCATTGATATAAAGAATATACTGTCCGCGCGGCAATCCTTGACAGTCTACACGCAATGACGACCAACCGACAACATCTGTTGCCTCTACTGTCTTGAGAACCATCCCCTGAACGTTGCACAAAACGGCTTTCACACTGACTGCCGACCTGGCTTCATAACAGACTTCCACATACTGTCCATCCCTGTTCTGTATAAAGGTATATAAGAAATCGCTCCTTGTAGCGTTTCCGCCTTCATTCTCATTGCGCTTATCATCTGCAGCACCACCTGGCTGGTAATCTTGTTCATCAATTGGTATGTAATACATCTCCGATACTATAGTTCGTACCGGATCGGTGGACAGGCTTTTTGCCTTTGTCTCTAATACTGGATATCGGTAATGTGGTACATACAGACGACAGACCTCTTCACAAACCAAAACGGAATCTTGCTGCATGTGACGGATAATACTGTCAACCGTGAATTTCGGGACCACGCTCTGCATGGTATCATCAAGACCATGGATGATTATATATCGTTGCGTATGAAGCAGCAGTACGTTCTTGACAGAATCTCCATCCGGCAGGATCAAGGTTTCAACAGGAATGGTTTTCGTCTTATAAGTTCCGAAACGGTGAAGGAACAACTTGTCGCAATAGTAGCCTGTGCCATTGAAATATCCGCTGATGCTGTCTCCCTGCTGCATCGGAAAGCGGAGCCACAGTTCGGGCAGGTCGTAGTCAATCCGCATCAGATGGTCTTCGCTTCTGCAGATAAGCAATGAATCATTCTGCTGTCTTAGATAAGTACGGGTCTGACGTTCGGCACACACAATAGTATCCGAACCTGCGGCCGTAGAAGCATAGATACTCCGGAACTTTTTACCAATAAGCTCCATTTCCCTTAAATCCCAGATCCGTGACTTCTCATTCCAGCCATTTGTTCCGAAACCCACCTGCTGCTTATAGAGGCAATCACTGCTCTGAAGGCCATTTGTACTGAAGCATAATGCTTGTGCACAGACAGAAGTAGACACTATCAACAGCAATACAAGTACCTGATTCCGTTTTTTCATTAGTTCATTGAGATAAAGATTCTTCATTGTTTTCCATTCTCACTTTCAGTTTACCAATTAGTTTATCTTCGCAACACACATACGGGTTCACGTCATAATACTTCTCCGCCAAAAGTAAAAAATAGTTTCATTATTTTATCTATTTTCCTTGTATTGTTACTTGGTGAATTCAACAAGCAAGTTTTTGCAGGGTACGTCTTATTCATAATAAGTGGCGGATTTACTGTGACGTTGTCCGTATCATTTGTAAATGAAATTTGGGGTATAGTTAGATCAATGTACCGTGCCTCATCTTCTGCAAAGTTTACATTGACCTGCATTCTTGGCAAGATTTCTCCGATGCCAGCATTTTCCAGCCATTTATCATCATCAGAAAAATTAGAATATAAAGCTGTAGTAAAACTCATGAATATGGTATCATTAGGGGCAAAGATAACTTTTCCCTTGTTACGGGTGCCGATAAATCTTCGGGCTGTGTTTGACATTATGGAGTCTTTTCCTTGAATCCGCACAGAAATCTCTGGGTGAAAAGCATAGTCAAAAGGAATTAAAATGGAATCGCAATAATGATTAACCATCTTGTAACACAGGGCTAAAATTCTAACAGTCTGTATCCGTGTATTTACCGGTTTTGTGCCTGATCCGCTTTCTTTCTGGTAAATGGTATCTGTATTCCTGCAATTCCTATATTCAATATTGTCATATACCAGAATTAAATTTGCCGTAAATTCACATGGCCTATTACATGAAAATAGAATTGGCAAACAGCCGATTATAATCAATAAGTTTGTTTTCATGCCACTATTATTTTAAATAGAACTGTTTTCCGTTCTCCACGCTCTCTTTATATTTGGGCGTTGTCTTCAACCAAGTTTTGTGCTGCATGATAGAATTGTATATTTCCACATTATTGTCAACACCTCCCTTTTGTGCGTAATGATGCAAGCCTTTCTTGTAATGGTTCTTATATTCATGAACACCCAACAGGTTTTGAATATTGCTACGAGTTGCAAACATCAAGGAATTTGCGTAACCAATATTCGCGGTTATGACATTCTTGCCAGTTAATGCATTCTGCCCCATTTGGTAAGATAGAATAGGATCATTATATGTATCATCAATGTTGATGGTGTTACCATGACCTACTGACAGTTTTAACACCGAAACAGCGCCATTATGGAGTTCACTGACATCAACATCCTCCATCATGGAAATCGTGTTTGTTAATATTTTAGACCTTGCCTTAGCCGACAGGTCGGCATCTGCCAAGGACGTTTTACTGATGATTCCATAATGGTGTTGCCCACTCCACTCGCCAAGTGAATTGTATTTGTCAGCAATAAAGATGTAATCAGTTTTATGGTTGTTTGAACCTAAAAAGTTTCCTATCTTGTCATAATAGTCATCCCTCCCGTCCGGATCCACCAGCATCACCGGATTGTTGTGGCAGTACGCAAATGGGCTCACGTTGTAGTATTTCTCAC